>JAGZXE010000109.1:0-3949 GCA_018378615.1 Parahaemophilus parainfluenzae | reverse complement strand
ATGCGTCGTGAATTTAAAGCAGATTGGTTAGAAATGGCTAAACGCTTAGAATAATCTTTTAAAGGTTATTTAAAACAAAAGAAATCGGGCTAAAACAATCATTGTTTTAGCCCGATTTTTATATGCCTAGACTAGGCTTTTAGTTTATTTTTCTTGCGTTGCAGAATTAAAAAACGACAATCATAGGGATTATCTGCATCTGCTTGACGATATTCTTCAAACTCGATGTTCCATTCTGCCCAATTAATTTCAGGAAAGAACGTATCGCCGTCAATGTCAGCTTGAATTTGCGTGAGATACAATTTATCAGCTTTAGATAAATATTGTTTAAATAACTCGCCGCCGCCAATTAACATGATTTCATCAAATTCTTTGACAAAATCGACCGCACTTTCGAAGCTATTTTTCCAGATGACACCTTTATGTTCGTAAGGCGTGCGTGAAAGGACGATATTGGTGCGTTTCGGTAGTGGGCGACCAATGCTTTCAAAGGTTTTACGGCCCATAATTACCGGTTTGCCCGTGGTATTTTTACGAAACCAGGCTAAATCGGCAGGTAAGTGCCAAGGCATTTGATTATCTTTTCCGATGACGTTATTTTTTGTTGTCGCAACGATCAAACTTAATGTCATATTTTCTATCCTATTTTTCTTTTTTTTGCACTATATCATAGCTATTCACAAAATCTGTATATAAGGTTGGATTTTTCGTGATTTTTATTAATTTTAGTGCTAATTTAACCGCACTTTTCTATTTTTTCACTGAGGACAAACTATGTCGGCAAATCGCAAAACAATCGTCGTAAAATTTGGTACTAGCACATTAACGCATGGTTCACCCAAATTAAATGCCCCTCACATGGTCGATATTGTTCGCCAGATTGCCCAACTTCATCAAGCGGGTTTTCGTGTCGTGATTGTGACATCAGGTGCGATTGCCGCTGGACGACATTATTTAAATCATCCTCAACTTCCTCCAACCATTGCGTCAAAGCAGCTTTTAGCTGCAGTAGGGCAGAGCCAGCTTATTCAAGCCTGGGAAAAATTATTTGCGATTTATGATATTCACATTGGACAAATTTTATTAACTCGTGCCGATATTGAAGATCGTGAACGTTTTTTAAATGCGCGTGATACATTACATGCCCTGTTAGACAATCACATTATTCCTGTGATTAACGAGAATGATGCGGTGGCAACGGCTGAGATTAAAGTAGGGGATAACGATAACTTATCGGCGCTAGTTGCGATTTTAGTGCAAGCGGAACAACTTTACTTATTAACGGATCAACAAGGTTTGTACGAAAGCGATCCTCGTAAAAATCCAGATGCGAAATTAATTCCTGTGGTTGAGCAAATTACCGACCATATTCGTTCGATTGCAGGCGGTAGCGGTACAAACCTTGGAACTGGCGGGATGAGTACAAAAATAATTGCGGCAGATGTGGCAACGCGTTCAGGTATTGAAACGATTATTGCACCAGGTAGTCGACCTAATGTGATAGTGGATTTAGCCCACGATAAACCAATTGGCACTAAATTTATTGCACATCATTCAGATCGTCTAGAAAGCCGTAAGCAGTGGTTATTTGCAGCACCATCAGCAGGAATGCTGACGATTGATGAGGGTGCTGAAAATGCCATGTTAGTCCAGAATAAATCGTTGCTGCCTGCAGGGATTACGGCTGTGGAAGGGCGTTTCTCACGTGGTGAAGTCGTCAAAATTAAGAATACCTCAGGTAAAGTGATTGCACTCGGTATGCCGCGTTATAACAGCGATGCGTTGGAATTAATCAAGGGGAAAAAATCCCAAGAAATTGAACAAATTCTTGGTTATGAATACGGTGCAGTTGCATTACATCGTGATGACATGATTGTGCTATAGCTTAAAATAGAAATCGGATCTCTTATATTTTCTGAACCTTCCTTTTATTTTGTTGGTCTATAAAACCATAAAAAGGGCAATAGCCCGATATTAAGTAGTAAAAGGAGACAACATGAGATTAATAGCGACCGTTTTAGCTGTTGGGCTATTAAGTGCTTGTACGCAGGGCTATTATGTAAAACATCGTAGCCCAATTTCAGTGAGCAAACACGTAAAACGTTTAAATACGACGGTTTGTCATGATAAAGATGACTGGTATTTAGATGGTTATCGTGTAGGAAAAGATTTCCAAGCGCAAAGCCAATCTCAATTGAATAAACGAATTAATTATTGTGGTCGACGTGTACCTGAAGAGCTGAGAACCGCATGGTTTAATGGTTTTGATGCAGGCTCAAATGGCGTTCAGATTGATATAGAGGGTTATGATGAGGATGCTCTCTTAACCTATGATTATGACGATGATGATCGTTATAGCGAAGACGAAGAAGAATAAAAAAGTGCGGTTAAAATTAACCGCACTTTTTCGTTTTAAAGAATATCGAGTAATTCGACTTCAAACACTAAGGTTGAGAATGGTGGGATAGATACTCCTGCACCACGTTCGCCGTAAGCAAGTTCGTGTGGAATAGTGAGTTTCCATTTAGAACCAACAGGCATCATTTGTAATGCTTCAACCCAACCACGAATTACGCCATTTACTGGGAATTCAGCCGGTGTACCACGTGCAACAGAGCTATCGAATACAGTACCATCTGGTAATGTACCCGTGTAGTGAACACGTACTTTGTCAGTTGCAGCTGGTTTGTTACCGTTACCTTCGGTTAAAATTTCGTATTGTAAACCGCTATCAGTCACGTTTACGCCCGCTTTTTTCGCATTTTCTTCTAAGAATTTTTTACCTTCTTCTTCAATCGCTTTAAATTGCGCTTGTTGTGCTTCAGCTGCTTGTTGTTGAAGCGCTTGAACAGAATGCATTAAATCATTAATTTCTAATGCAGGTTGATTACGATTTAACGCATCAAAAATGCCTTTTGCTACTGCTTCAACAGAAATATCCATTTGGCTATCTGCTAATTGTTGGCCGATTTGTAAACCGATACCGTAGCTGCCTTTTTCAGAAATACTTTCTAATTTTACTTGTTCAAAAATTTGAGCTGTCATTGTTTTTTCCTTTGTTGTAAAACTATTTTTTCAATGCCAAGATTTCACCCATGCGAACAGGTTCATCAACACTTAAATGATCGGCAATTTGCACTTGACCGGCTTGGAATAAATTAATTACGGTAGAACCAAGTTGGAACCAACCCATTTCTTGACCTTTGCTTAATTTAACCGCACTTTCACCTTCATAAGTCCAGACTTTCACTTCGTTATAACGTGGTGGATTAATCACACCAGCCCAAACGGTACCGATACTTGCAGTGATTGTTGCACCAACCAAAATTTGTACCATGGTGCCAAATTCAGTATCAAAGACACAAATCACACGTTCATTACGTGCAAAGAGGTTCGGTACATGTTTCGCTAAAAATGGATTGACGGAGAATAAATCACCCGGTACGTAAATCATTTTGCGAAGTGTACCATCACATGGCATATGCACACGGTGATAATCACGTGGTGATAAATAAGTGGTGACGAATTCCCCATTTTTAAAGGTCTCAGTTAAATCTTTATCTTCTGCTAATAAATCATGTAAGCTGAAAAAGTGACCTTTCGCTTGCAGTAGGCGATCATCGTCAATGTGTCCACATTCACTTACACGGCCATCTGCAGGGCAGCAAAGTGCGGTTGGATTTTGGTTAATTGGGCGTGCATTTTCTTTTAATGGACGGATAAAGAATTCATTAAAACTAGCGTAATCACTGAATTTTTCTTTTTCAGCAATGCTCATATCAATGTTGTATTTTTTGGCAAACGCTTTAATCACAAAATGTGTCACTGCGCCCCATTTTTGTTTAGCTAGCCAACCTGCTGCTTGTGTCATATAGATTTGAGGCATCACATATTGAAATGCAACTTTTAGGCGTTGCCAATAAGAAATTGGGTTCATTGATTTCTCCAA
>JAGZXE010000108.1:0-6794 GCA_018378615.1 Parahaemophilus parainfluenzae | reverse complement strand
TGCACGTGTGAAAGCACCAGTAATTATCCAATTTTCAAACGGTGGTGCAGCTTTCTACGCAGGTAAAGGTATCAAACCAACAAGCGGTGCACGTCCAGATGTTTTAGGTGCGATCGCGGGTGCGAAACACGTTCATACTTTAGCCAAAGAATACGGTGTGCCCGTTATTCTTCATACCGACCACGCAGCGAAAAAATTGCTTCCATGGATCGATGGCTTACTTGAAGCGGGTGAAAAACACTTTGCAGAAACGGGCCGTCCATTATTCTCTTCTCACATGCTTGACTTATCTGAAGAGCCAATGGAAGAAAACATGGCAATCTGCCGTGAATATCTTGCTCGCATGGACAAATTAGGTATGACCCTTGAAATCGAAATCGGTATTACCGGTGGTGAAGAAGATGGCGTAGATAACTCTGATGTAGATGAATCTCGTTTATATACTCAACCATCTGATGTACTTTATGTTTACGACCAATTAAGCCCAGTAAGCCCTAACTTTACCGTTGCTGCAGCATTCGGTAACGTACACGGTGTTTACAAACCAGGTAACGTAAAATTAAAACCGTCTATCTTAGGTGCATCACAAGAATTCGTGGCAAAAGAACGCAATCTTCCTGCTAAACCAATCAACTTCGTCTTCCACGGTGGTTCAGGTTCTAGCCGCGAAGAAATCCGCGAAGCAATTAGCTATGGTGCAATCAAAATGAATATCGATACTGATACTCAATGGGCTGCATGGAATGGTATCTTAAACTTCTATAAAGCAAATGAAGCTTATCTTCAAGGTCAATTAGGTAACCCTGAAGGTCCTGATGCACCAAACAAAAAATACTACGACCCACGTGTTTGGTTACGTAAAATGGAAGAATCAATGTCTAAACGCTTAGAGCAATCTTTCGAAGACTTAAACTGCGTTGATGTTTTATAATCCATAAAAATAGACTAAAATGAAACCGCACTTTGTTAGTGCGGTTTTTTAGTTTTACATAAACAGAATGTTGGCTCTTATCTATGCAAATAACGAAACAAAATTGGTTAGCCACCATAATAAACTTTGCGGTCACACTTTTCTTTCTTTCAATATTTATTGTCAAAGGAGGATATAATGCCGCGCCTGCTCTACTGATGTTAATCGGTTTAGGTTATGGCGTTTATGCTTTAATCAAGAAACCGCTTTTAAACTTATCAAAAGTTGATAAATACTTAATTTATAGCTACCTTTTTTATTTTGTTACCTTTTTACTTTCTCTCAGTATTAACGGGGGAAAAATGCGCGATCTTGATACTGCAAGCCGCGTCGTTTTCTTTGTTCCTGTTTTACTTTTATTATTAAAATACCCTATCAAAACTTGCGTTTTGAGTTACTCTATTCCGCTTGGTAGTATTATTTCCCTTTGCGTAGCACTTTATGATAAATTTATCTTGAATCTACGCCCTGAGCAAAATCCTCGAATTATGCATATTCAAGGGGGCGATATTTCTATGTCATTAGGTATTTTTAGCCTAATAATTGCCCTCTATGCCCATCAGAAAAAAGACATAAAGTTAACCTCTCTTAGTGTTATTGGTGGTTTATGTGGCATCGTAGGAAGTTTGCTTTCCACCGCTCGAGGTGGATGGGTTGCATTACCCGTCTTACTTATTGTTATCCTTTATATTTATCGCTATTCTCTTTCAAAACGTTTTTTCCTGACTTTCTTTGGAATTATTGTGATCGCAAGCATTGGCATTAGTCAAATGCCCAATAACCGCATTATGGAACGAATCGACGTTGCCCAAAAAGATATCCAACTTTACTTAGATAACCATGATGGAAATACTTCTCTTGGGGCTCGTTTTGAAATGTGGAAAAGTGCACTTGAAATGGCAAAAGAAAAACCTTTATTTGGTTGGGGCATTCAAGGTGCAACAGAAAAACGTAAGCAAGAAACGGAAGAAAAAATTGCTACAGGTAACATTGGACAATTTACTCATGCCCATAACCAATATTTAGATGACCTCTCAAAACGAGGAGTTGTTGGGTTGCTCGCCTTGCTTGCCGTTTTATTTATTCCTCTACGTGCCTTTATGAAAAAGCTAAACACCACGAACGATGAGATTAAGCTGATAGCCACTTTAGGTGTTGCCCATATTTTATCTGTGATGATTTATGGCTTAAGCCAGGGTTTCTTGGTACATAATTCAGGCACTATTTTTTACTTTTTCTTAACGATTGTGTTTTATGCTGCAATACGAACACACCAGAAGGCAGAATAATGAAAATTTTAGTCATTCGTAACGATAAACTGGGTGATTTTGTTCAGGCGTTTCCAGCTTTTGCGATGTTGAAAGCCTCAAATCCTGCGCTAAAACTGACCGCACTAGTGCCGGCTTATACCGCACCACTTGCACAAATTTGCCCCTATTTAGATGATGTCATCATTGATAGTGCCAAGAACGACAAAGCGGATTTCAATCGTCTTGTTAAAGAAATCAAAGAACAGCAATTTGATGGCATGATTAGCTTCTTTTCCAATACCCATAATGGTAAATTAGCCTGGAAAAGTGGGATTCCTTATCGTCTTGCACCCGCGACAAAATGGGTGCAAATCCTTTATAACCATCGTTTAACACAACGCCGTTCACGTTCAGAAAAATCTGAAGCAGAATACAATCAAGATCTGGCTCGAGCGTTCTTAAAGAAACACAACATGCCGATTGTGGAACCCAAACCACCTTACCTTTCACTTCCTGAAAGTGCGGTTAAAAATCAACGTGTTTTTCTTCAAGAACAATTAGGCTTATCGGGAGACAAAAAATGGGTGTTTGTGCATAGCGGAACCGGTGGTTCAGCAACAAGCCTCTCATTGTCGCAATATACTCAATTGATACAAGGTTTGTTAAGCGAATTTGATTGCCAGATTATCTTAACTGCAGGACCTGGTGAAAGTGAAAAAGCCCATGAATTAGCGGCAAAAATCGATCCCCAAAATGTGGTTGTGTACGATAAGAATAAAGGATTAGTAGATTTTGCACACTCACTGGCTTGTGCGGATTTATTCATTGCGGGCTCCACTGGACCATTGCATTTAAGCAGTGCATTCAATGTGCCAACGATCGGATTCTATCCAAATAGTCGCTCATCTCAGCCTCGTCGTTGGAAGCCGATTAATGATGCAGATAAACATCTTGCTTTCTGCCCGCCAAAAGGCAAAGAGGAAATGAATTTAGGCTTAATTTCGATTGATGATGCCTTAATTGAGATTATCCCCTTCGTGCGGAAGATGTGGCAAGCGAGCAATTGAGTTTAGGCATAACTGTACAATCCAACCTATTGCGGCGGCAAAAACAACGGTACCTATTCCGACTGTGCCGCCGAGAATATAACCCAACACACAAACCGACACTTCAAGGCTTGTTCTTACAATCCCTACTTTTAAATGAAAGCGTTGACAAAGTCCTACCATTAAACCATCTCGAGGCCCCGCCCCCTGATGGCAGGTTAAATATAATGCTGTTCCTAACCCATAAAGCAAAAGCCCAATGCCACCGAATAAAATTTGGCTAAAAAGTGCGGTTGGTTCAGGCATCATTTTCACGGTTAAACCAAGAAAAAAAGCAATCACGATAATATTCAAAATCGTACCAAGCCCAAATCTTAACTTAAGGGGAATCCAAGCTAACATCACCAAACAGCTAATCCCGCGGCCCAACTGGTGTGAGGAATCACCCGTGCTTTTTTCATATTATTCCCATTTATATTTAACGCTTACATCATAATGGGAAACCCCATAAAACCAAAACATTTTAACGTCATATGATATAACCGAATTGACTGATAAATATCATAAATGTGATGTAGATCACATTGTCAAAATTGTCATCATCCAGTCACTGACTTAAAATAGGTTACCCTTTTAAATTAGGACATTATTATGCTTGCATCTCTTCAAGATATTTTGGATACCGTAAAATCCGATACACTCACCTATCAACAAAAACTCATGTGTTTAGGCAATATCGCCGAGCGATTATTTGATCCTCGTGAATTATTAGGCTATACGGATGAAGAATGGCAATTCCTTCAAAATCAAATGATCTGTGATTTAAATGAAGGCTATGCGATTTATCGTCCTCGCTATATTTTGCCGGATTACAATGTGTATATTAAAAAAGGCTGTGAATTCCTTGAATTGCCCGTGCCAAAAAATCTTGATGAAGCGTTAGATGGCTTATTGATTTTATATTCCCACGTGCCATCAATTACCACATTCCCGGTTTACATTGGGCGTTTAGACATGCTACTTGACCCGTTCATCACTGATGAAGAACAAGACTACATCAAAATTAAACGTTTCTTAAATCATGTGGATAAAACCGTGCCAGATTCATTCTGTCATGCCAATATTGGGCCTTATGACACAAAAGCAGGGCGTTTGATTTTAAAGGCAGTGATTGAGTTGGAAGCACCTACACCCAATATGACCATTCGTTACGATAAGAGCAAAACAAGTCGTGAATTTGCAGAATTAGCAGCAAAAGCGTGCTTATTAGTTTCTAAACCGTCTTTTGCCAATGATGCTTACTACATTTCTGACTTAGGCGAACAATATGGTATCGCAAGCTGCTATAACGCACTCCCTGAATGTGGTGGGGCTTATACTCTAACTCGCTTGCGCTTAGGGACTATCGCTCGCGCCTGTAAAACTGTGGATGAAATGGTCAACGAACTTTTACCTCGTGTATCAAAATGTGCCCTCTCCACTATGGATAAACGCCATAAATTTGTGGTGGAAGAAAGCAACTTCTTCAATACCTCATTCCTCGAAAAAGAAGGTTTTATCAAACGTACTAATTTTACAGGGATGTTTGCTATTGTTGGTCTCGCTGATGCGGCAAATCATTTATTGCAACAAGAAGGCTTAAATGAAACCTTTGGTAAAAGCCAACGCGGTGATGAAATTGCGACCATGATTATGGATAAATTGAAAGAAGTCACGGATAACCATGAAGGCGTGTATGCTGAACGCACGGGTAACCGTTATTTATTACATGCGCAAGTAGGTGCAAGCAATCATGAAGAAGATAAACGTAATGCGCCTGCACATCGTATTCGTGTGGGTGAGGAACCAACGTTATTGGCTCATTTAAAACAATCGGCGCCATTCCATAAATACTTCCCGTCAGGTACCGGTGATTTGTTTGCCTTTGACCAAACCTATGTGGATCATTTAGATGCCGTCGTTGATATTATCGATGGTTCATTTGCACAAGGTTACCGCTATATCACCACTTACCTTAAAAATACCGATTTAATTCGTGTAACGGGTTATTTGGTGAAGAAAAGCGAAGTGGAAAAATACCGTAAAGGTGAAGTAGCATTACGTGATACCACTTGGTATGGTTCGGGTACCGATGATTGCGCACAAGTCTTTGATCGTCAATTACGCGATGAACAAGATGTAAGTGCAAGCTAGAAAAAAAGTGCGGTTGAAAAATTCTTTGTTTTTTGACCGCACTTATTCTTTTTCTGCCTTTTCTAAAATTGCTTTGTGTTCTCTAATCAATGCCATAAACGGCTGCCCAAAGCGTTCTAATTTGATCGCCCCTACGCCATTAATTTGTAACATTTCAATATTACTTGTTGGCATATATTGTGCCATTTCCTGTAATGTCGCATCATTAAAGACAATATAAGGTGGAATATTTTCCTTATCCGCGAGCTGCTTCCTTAAGAAACGCAAACGAGCAAACAGATCTTTATCGTAATTTGCTACCGTATTTTTATGAGACGTATGCACAATTTTATTAATGGATGAAATGCGCGGCATTGCCAATTCAAGCGGTACTTCGCCTTTTAAAACTGGGCGTGCACTTTCTGTGAGCTGAAGCGTGGCACTATTAAACTCACCGAGCACTTGTTGAATAAAACCAAGGTGGATAAGCTGGCGAATCACGGATTGCCAATGTTCTTTGTTTTTATCTTTACCAATACCATAAACACTTAATTTATCATGTTGGCGTTCCACAATTTTTTGATTGTGCATCCCTCGCAATACCGCAATCACATATTGCACACCGAAGCACTGCCCCACACGATAAATCGTAGACATCACTTTTTGTGCATCAATTAAACCGTCATATTTCTTTGGCGGGTCTAGACAAATATCGCAATTTTGACAAGGTGTTTGACGATATTCACCAAAATAATTAAGTAATACCAAGCGGCGACAAGTTTGACTTTCGGCAAATTCACCAATAGCTTCCAATTTATGTTGCTCAATTTGACGTTGTGGCGTCTCTGGTTTCTCCAGCAGAATTTTCTGTAACCAAGCATAATCAGCCGGTTCGTAGAAAAGTACTGCTTCTGCAGGTAAATCATCTCGTCCCGCGCGACCGGTTTCTTGGTAATATGATTCAATGCTTCTCGGCAAATCAAAATGGGCGACAAAACGCACATTAGATTTATTAATGCCCATGCCAAACGCAATCGTCGCAACCACGACTTGAATATTATCTCGTTGAAAATCTTGTTGGACGCGTTCACGTAGTGCTGTTTCCATTCCCGCATGATACGCCGCAGCCGACACGCCTTTATTTCGCAAAGTTTCTGCTATACGTTCCACCTTCGAACGACTATTGCAATACACAATGCCACTTTTGCCTTTTTGAGCTAACACAAAACGGGTGAGCTGCTCCATCGGCTTAAACTTTTCTTCCAACGTATAACGAATATTCGGACGGTCAAAACTGCCAATGTATTTGTGAGGATGGTCTAATTTAAGATGAGTGAGAATATCCTGTCTTGTCGC
>JAGZXE010000107.1:0-7256 GCA_018378615.1 Parahaemophilus parainfluenzae | reverse complement strand
GGTATAGTAAACATACTTTTTATTTATTCAATATGGAGAAACAAAAATGGCACGTCGTCCTTTAGTGATGGGTAACTGGAAATTAAACGGTTCCAAAGCCTTTACCAAAGAATTAATCGAAGGATTAAAAGCTGAATTACACGATGTAACAGGTTGTGATGTGGCAATTGCCCCACCTGTTATGTACTTAGGTACAGCTGAAGCCGCACTTGCAGGCAGCCAAATTGCTTTAGGTGCACAAAACGTTGATGTAAATGTTAAAGGTGCTTTCACTGGTGATATTTCAACTGAAATGTTAAAAGATTTTGGTGCAAAATACATCATTATCGGTCACTCTGAGCGTCGTACTTACCATAAAGAAAGCGATGAATTTGTGGCGAAAAAATTTGGCGCATTAAAAGAAGCAGGTTTAGTGCCAGTATTATGTATCGGTGAAACTGAAGCTGAAAACGAAGCAGGTAAAACGGAAGAAGTATGTGCGCGTCAAATTGATGCAGTCATCAATGTATTAGGTGTAGAAGCATTTAATGGTGCTGTGATTGCTTATGAACCAATTTGGGCAATCGGTACAGGCAAATCAGCAACTCCAGCACAAGCTCAAGCTGTTCACGCATTTATCCGTGGCCACATCGCAGCAAAATCACAAGCTGTAGCTGAGCAAGTAATCATTCAATACGGTGGTTCAGTAAATGATGCTAACGCAGCAGAATTATTCACTCAACCGGATATCGATGGTGCATTAGTGGGTGGTGCTTCACTTAAAGCGCCTGCGTTTGCAGTAATCGTGAAAGCAGCGGCAGCAGCGAAAAACTAATTTTCCTGTTTTAAGAGAAATAAAAAAGAGCGATTACAAAACCGCTCTTTTTTACGTTTTGAAACTTGCCTATCAACCATTTCGTTCAAAGAATAAGACTGTCGCCGCAACACGTGAATGCACGTTAAGTTTACGCAGTAAATTACGAATATGCACTTTAACTGTTTCTTCAGAAATGAAAAGCTGACCTGCAATTTGTTTGTTGGATAAACCTGTCGCGATTAAACGTAACACATCCATTTCACGATCGGTGAGTGAATCCATTGGATCAACAGTATGTTTACGTTCTAACAGTAAATTCTTGATCGAATCACTTAAAATCACTTCACCTTGTGCAATACGTTTAATTTGCTCAAGTAACACATCTGGCTCAGTATCTTTCAATAGATAGCCATCTGCCCCCGCATCGATGAGAGTAAAAATATCATTTTTTGCATCAGACACAGTTAAGATCAAAATTCGTGCATCCACACCTTCTGCACGCAGACCTTTAAGGGTATCCAAACCAGAAAGACCTTTCATATTAAGATCTAAAATGATTAAATCGGGTGATTCGTGAATCGCAACGGAAATGCCTTCTGTACCGCTTCCTACATCAGCGACAACTTCAAAATTCTCTTCTAATTCAACTAATTGTTTGATACCACGACGCATTAATGGATGGTCGTCGATAATTAATACTTTTAACTTTTCTTGCATAATATTCTCCAAGAGATAAGCGGACACTATTCTATTGCCTGAAGGCAAAACATCCACTGCCTTAGATTACTTCTCAATAGATTTTAGACCGAGGGATTCTATCGGGATTTTGTCCATCTTCCAATGCATATTTGCAGATAAACTTGATTTATCTCAAACAATGCTTGTTTTGATGTCGCTATTCGCAAGTCCTTTTGCTTTTAAATTTGAACGGCATAATACGCACGCCACTTTCAGTCGAGTGCAATTGATAAAATTGCGGATAATTAAAATTCCGTTGCACCATTTTATACGGATTTTCACAATCATTTGAGCCAAGCGATTGATAAATACGATTTATTTCGCGTACTTTATCATCTTTCGAACCTTCACATTGACGATAAATTTCGAGACGGTTCTTCTCATCTAACAAATAGACGTTAAAACTATTATCGGCATTATCTTCAAAGAAGAATTGTAAAAAACCTTCACTGGCAAACAAATCAATTTCAGGCGGATATCGACGGGCTTCCGGAATAATTTCTTTTTCTTCCAACTGAGTTGGTAAAACGTCCTCAAAATTGACTGCACTTTCTTTTCCACCGTCAATAGGTTGCAAACTGATCCCTTTTTCTTCAAAGAAGAATTGCCAGTTTTTCCCTGCCACACGTAAACGGGAATGCGTGGTTGGGCGGCTGTCGCCTAATTGAATACTGATACAACGGTTTACCAGTACGCTCACCAAGTTTCGCAATGTGCGGTTGTAGTGTTTACTGTAACAGAAAACCTGTATAGAACGTGGTTGATTCACACCTTGATCAATTTTATTAGAAAGCACTTTTAAGGCAAGCAAAATCGCATTCTGCCCTTCAAAATGTAAAGTTCGAATTTCATTCCACACATTACGGTAAGTGAAATCAATGCTGCCGACCAAGCTCTGTTCTAATTGACCGAAACTGAATAAATCACTTGGTGAAATATTGGATTTAAGTTCTTCAACTTGTGCTGTTGGGTCATTCACTAAGTTCACAGCGATAAATAGATCACGGATTTCACATTGGGATGAAAGCGCCTCATTTGTTGGAGCTTGACCATTGGTATGCGGGAAAAACAAACGTAAATCAGCAACAAAATTACGTAAAGTAAGTTGGTCGATATTTTGACTGATTAAGTGCAAACTGGTTTCAGCAGTCAGCAAGCGATTAAAATAAGCCCATGCGACCACTTTATTTAAACTTTCACCGTATTCAATCACGCGTTCTTTCGAGAACATCATATGATGTGGTGGCTGATTCACCATATACCACCCATCCTTAAAATTCTTATTGCCGTGAACTTCGATAAATGTGAGGTGATCTTCCGCTAAATTATGCGAAATCTGTGGATTCAGTAGTGTAATTTTACCGGGTAATTCTTCAAAAGCAGTATAAAGTTTGCGAGACAGCACCGTAATATCTTGCGGAATCACACTAGAATTAATTTTGTGTTTGCGTGCAAAATCCACCAGATTTCGATAACTCATCATCAAGAAATTCACTAAATTATTGTGACTTTCTTTCACCCGTTTGATTTTCCAATTTGGACGTTGATCCAATTCTTCAATGCGCTCTTTTGACCAGCCCCATTCTTGAGCCATCATTTTCATATAAGAAATACGCCAGTTTGATGCGTGGTATAACGCAAAGTCTTCTGTGGCTTTCACATAAAAACAAGAGCGTACAAAATCAAGGCGCTTAAACTCTGAATGTGCGGTCAAATATTGGCTAATTCTCTCAAGAATCGCGATATAAGGGTCAAAATGGTGTGCAGCGGTACTGCGACCGGACAGTAAATCTTCTTTAAATTGACGAGCAATTAAATGGGCATTTGGGTATTCTTGGGCATAGGTTTCCAACAATAAGATTTTCATCACCGATTTATACGGTGAATCAATACCTTTATAAAGTTGCCATAAACTCGCACCGAAATATTCGCTCGCAGAGAATTGCCCCAATCCACCAAAATCTACCCAATCATTTGGATTAAGCTCACCTTCTGCCACTAGACACGCAACTTCGGCTTCATATTGTTTTTCATCTTCCACCCACAAGTGGAGCCACAATAATGGTTTACCCGAAAGACGTACAGCAGAACGATAAAATTCTTCCAACAGCAACATATATTGAGCAGAACCACTATTTTCTTTGGTTAATGGATCGGAATAGCGTTCATTACGGAAGCGTTTTTGCGTCATCAAATAAAAATGTATTTCCACATGAAATGTGGATGCCCATAGGCTGATTTTCTTCGTTTTTTCTGCCAAACGTTGCTGATCTTGTTCGGATGTTCTTTTGAGAGAAAATTTTGCTGATAATTGGAAAGGATAAAATCGGCAATGCCTGCAGGGGCATCTTCCACATAACCCGGCAGAGCTGGATGATTAAGATGCAACAACAGCGGCACCAAAGAGACAATGTGTCGGAATGCATCACCAGAGCCCAATAATGCACGATCAAAACGACGTTTATCTAGAGTTTCGATACATTTTCGGGCTTGAGTGAGATCGTATTTCAAGGCTTCCTACCTATGACCATATAACTGATATTACTGTACCACTTAGCTCATCAGAAATCAAAAATTTAAATGATCTGACTTTTTGCCCTAAAAATGGTAGCATAGGGCATAATTCTATTTAAAATCAGCGGTATTTATGGCAGTACTTAAAACCTTAAAAATAGCGACTCGTCAAAGCCCTTTAGCCCTTTGGCAAGCGAATTTTGTAAAAGATCAATTAGAGAAATTTCATCCAACGCTTTCTGTTGAATTAGTTCCAATGGTGACAAAAGGCGATGTCATCCTGGATTCTCCTTTAGCTAAAATTGGCGGAAAAGGCTTATTTGTTAAAGAGTTAGAAAATGCTTTACTCGAAAAACGTGCCGATATCGCTGTCCATTCAATGAAAGACGTACCAATGGAATTTCCAGAAGGTTTAGGTTTAAGTGTGATCTGTAAACGTGAAGATCCACGCGATGCTTTCGTCTCCAATACATACCGTTCATTAGATGAATTACCACAAGGTGCTATTGTTGGAACATCAAGCTTACGTCGTCAATGCCAATTGAAACAATTACGCCCTGATCTTGATATTCGCTCTTTACGTGGCAATGTGGGCACCCGATTAAGTAAATTAGACAATGGCGAATACGATGCCATTATTTTAGCCTCAGCCGGCTTAATTCGTTTAGGACTAGCAGAACGCATCGCCTCATTTATTGACGTAGAACAATCTTTACCTGCAGCTGGACAAGGTGCAGTGGGCATTGAATGTCGCGTTGATGACGAAGAAGTGAAAGCGTTACTTGCGCCACTTGCAGATGCCACTACAACGACTTGTGTCTTAGCTGAGCGTGCAATGAATACCCGCTTACAAGGTGGCTGCCAAGTGCCAATCGGTGGCTATGCCATTGAGCAAAATGGCGAAATTTTCTTGCGTGCGCTCGTCGGTGAAACCGATGGCTCTGCGATTATTCGCGCAGAAGGTAAAAGTACGGTTGAAAATGCCGAAGCATTAGGCGTGACCATTGCTGAACAACTTCTAGCACAAGGCGCAGATAAGATTCTGGCGAAGATTTACTCAGCATAGGAAATCACCATGGCCGTACTAGTCACTCGCCCGGATGAACGAGGAAAAGCCCTAGTTGACCAGTTAAATCAAGCTGGTGTGGTTGCCTTGCATTTGCCTTTGCTTTCTATTGAAGCAGGTGCTGAGTTGGCACAATTACCGACGAAACTTAATCAGCTAAAAAGTGGTGATTATGTGTTTTTGGTTTCAAAAAGCGCGGTCGATTTTGCGGATAAAACCCTGAAAGATATTGGCTTTAGCTGGCGTCAAGATTTACAATACTTTACAGTTGGACATAGAACGGCACAGCATTTTTCCTGTCAAACTGAATACACTGTTCGTTATCCAATCACATCGGAAAATACCGAAGGCGTGCTAAATTTACCGCAAATGACAGAATTAACAGATAAGAACTTGTTAATTCTACGTGGCAACGGCGGACGAGAATTACTGCGCGAACAAGCCACACTACGCGGTGCAACTGTTGATACAGTCGAATGTTATCAACGCACACCGATTAGTTATAATAACGAAGAGCAAACCAGTATTTGTATTCGTTCTGGTGTACAAACCCTTGTAGTAACAAGTCTTGAAATTTTGCAGGCGTTAATCGAATTTGTGCCTGAAAATGAACAAAATTGGCTAAAAAATTGCTGTTTAGTCACGGTAAGCCAACGCATTGCTGATGTTGCAATACAACAAGGTTGGCATAATGTGGTGGTTTCCGCCGGTGCGGACAATCAAAGTTTACTTAATACCTTACTTAATGAAGTAACTCCCCTTTCTCACTAAGGAAAAGATATGGCGAAAGAGAAATTAACCCCTGAAACGACAGATGAAATCCAAGCAACAGATGCGGTGGAAATTCAAACTGAAGATCGCGAGCCTGTTGCGCCACGTACACAAACCGTTGTGAAGAAAAGTGGTACTGGATTAAGTTTATTGGCCATTCTCATTGCACTTGGCGTGGGTGGTGCAGGTTATTATTTTGGTCAACAACAAGTGGATGAATTCCAACAAAAATTGACCGCACTTGAAGCTCAAATCAATAAAACGGTGATTTCAGCACCTGCTCAAGACGTAAAATTTGATACCACACAACTTGCTCAATTAGAGTCTGCGAGTAAAGCAACGCAAGACAAAATTGCCCAAGTAGAAGAGCTAATCAATGCTAAATCACATGAGTTAGTTGGCTTACAATCACAAATCAATAAAGTGAGTGCGCAAGCTAATGCTCAACAACCTACTGATTGGTTATTCTCAGAGGCAGATTTCTTGCTCAACAATGCATTACGTAAATTAGTGTTAGATAATGACGTGGATACAGCGGTTTCACTCTTAAAACTCGCTGATGAAACTCTTGCTAAAGTGAATAACTCACAATCAGCAGCTATTCGTAGTGCCATTAATCAAGATCTGAAACAACTTCTCTCCGTAGCTGGCGTGGACCAAAATGCGGTCATGCAAAAATTATCGCAATTAGCCAATACGGTTGATGAATTACCGGTATTAGATGTGAATTTCGGTGATGATCAAAATGCAACAAAATTATCAGATTCCCTTTCAGATTGGGCGGAAAATGCAGAAAAAAGTGCAACCTCATTCTTAAATCACTTTATTCGCATTTCACCGAAACATGGTGCCGATCGCAAAGAATTATTAGCACCAAACCAAGATATCTACTTACGTGAAAACATTCGTTTACGCTTACAATTAGCGATTATGGCTGTGCCTCGTCAACAAAACGAGCTTTATAAACAATCTTTAGAAGCCGTCGCATCTTGGATTCGTAGCTATTTTGATACCAATGCTGAAGTAACTCAAAGCTTCTTAAAATCAGTGGATGAATTATCTGAATTGTCCATCTATGTGGATGTGCCAAGCCAATTACAAAGCTTAAGCATGCTTGATAAATACTTAAACCGTACACCTTTAGATGTGCAGAAAGTGGAAATCGAAGCAGAAAAAGCAGTGGATAATTCACCAAGAAAAGAAGAAGTAAAACCAGCACCTGAAACGAAAGCGGAAGAGCCAAAATCGGAAGAAAAACCCGCTGAAGCACCAGCTGCACAACCGGCAACTGAACCCCAACAATAAGGATAGATAATGTTTAGAGTTCTCTTTTTAATGATCGCCTTACTTGCCGGATTGATTGCAGGGCCT
>JAGZXE010000106.1:0-4080 GCA_018378615.1 Parahaemophilus parainfluenzae | reverse complement strand
TAACCTTTAAATAAGGAATGAAATGGCATTAGATTTATCAGAAATTCGTCAGCAAATTACGCAAATTGATCGCAGCTTGTTAAAGCTGCTTTCAGAGCGCCACCGCCTGGCATATGATGTAGTAAGAAGCAAAGAAGTGACGCAAAAAGCGTTGCGTGATTTAGAGCGTGAGCAACAACTCTTACAAGAGCTTGTGCAGTTTGCTGAAAGTCAAAATTATCAGCTTGAACCACAATATATTACGTCAGTCTTCCAAAAGATCATTGAAGATTCTGTGCTCACACAGCAAGTGTATTTGCAGAAAAAGCTCAATGAGCAAAGAGAAGAAACGTTACATATTGCTTTCTTAGGCAAGCGTGGTTCTTACTCTAATTTGGCTGCGCGTAATTATGCGGCTCGTTATAATCAGCAGTTTGCAGAAATCAGCTGTGATTCTTTTGCTCAAATTTTTGAAAAGGTTGAAAGTGGAGAAGCTGATTATGGTGTACTGCCTTTAGAAAATACCACGTCAGGTGCAATTAATGAAGTTTATGATCTGCTTCAACATACTACCTTATCTTTGGTAGGCGAGTTGGCTTATCCTATCAAGCACTGTGTTTTAGTGAATGAGCAAGATGATTTAAGCAAAATTGATACGCTGTATAGCCATCCACAGGTAATCCAGCAGTGTAGTCAATTTATTCAAAGTCTTGAGCGTGTGCATATCGAGTACTGCGAAAGTAGCTCTCATGCAATGCAGCTTGTGGCAAGCTTGAATAAACCAAATATTGCGGCATTAGGTAATGAAGATGGCGGCAAGCTTTACGGCTTACATGTGTTAAAACATAATATTGCGAACCAAGAAAACAACATTACTCGTTTCATTGTCGTAGCCAAACAAGCACGTGAAGTCTCACCACAAATTCATACTAAAACTTTATTGTTGATGACCACATCGCAACAAGCGGGTTCTTTGGTGGATGCTTTACTTGTGTTTAAAAAGCACGGTATTAATATGACTAAGCTTGAATCTCGTCCTATTTATGGCAAACCTTGGGAAGAAATGTTCTATTTGGAGATTGAAGGAAATATTCATCATCCAGATACCCAAATTGCCTTGGAGGAGCTTAAGCAGTTCAGTAATTATCTGAAAGTGCTTGGTTGTTATCCAAGTGAAATTGTGAAACCTGCGAAGGTATAATGAAAATAAAAAAAGAGCGGTCGATTTAAAACAACGTTAAAATCGACCGCTCTTTTTCTTGAGAATTCTTAAGCTTTTTTCAAGAACTCTGATTTCAACATGATTTTGCCACAATCGACATTGTGATCTCCGTTAACTAAACGGATATTTTTGAATTTCGTGCCTTTCTTTAACACTTCAGATGAACCTTTTAATTTTAAATCTTTAATTAAAAGCACATCATCACCATCGGCTAATAAATTACCGTTGCTGTCTTTAACAATCAGTTGATCTTCATCGGCTTCAACTGTTTCGTTACCATTCCACTCATTGCCACAATCAGGGCAAACAAAATTCACAGAATCATGATAAACATATTCGCCTTTACATTTTGGGCAAGCTGGCATTTGATCCATTTCTTTTTCCTTCTTTATCTGATTTAAGCAAAGTATAATGCGCACGGAGTATAACAAAAAAGTGACTATTCGCCAAAAAATGGGCAATTTCACGGGATTTATGAGGTATTTATGAAAAAAATTATGCTTTTGAGTGCAGTGATGGGTAGCTTAATCTCAGTTAATGCATTCGCTCACAATATCCAACCTAACCAACTTTTGGCCAATGTAACGGTTTCGGATAAAGGTGAAATCACTTTAAATGGCAATGATGTGGCTTATAAATCATGGAGCTCAACGGCATTACCTGGCAAAGTCCGAGTGATTCAGCATATTGCAGGCAGAAGTGCGGCAAAAGAGAAAAATCAAGCAATGATCGAAGCCATCAAAGCCGCTCATTTTAACCAAGCTAAATATCAAACCACGACGATTATTAATGCTGATGATGCGGTTGTGGGCACAGGCATGTTTGTGAAAAGTATTGCAGAAAAAGGCAAAAAAGAAAATGCCCACAGCCAAGTGATTTTAGATGATAAAAGTGCGGTCAAAAATGCATGGGGATTACGTGAAAAAGACAGCGTGATTATTTTGCTTGATAAAACCGGCAAAGTGCAATTTGTGAAAGAAGGTAAATTAACAGATGATGAAATCAAAGAAGTAATTTCACGTGTAACAGCGTTAATGGCGAAGTAACAGACCTATAAGCGGAAGTTGTCTTCCGCTTTTTATCCTTTGAAATCCTTCATTAATTTTCTCAATGTGCCACAATTTCGTTGAAATTTACGGCAATGTGTACAAATGGCAAGATGTAAATTGAGCCCAATTTTTTCTTTGGTCATTAATTGGCGTTCTTGAGCATCTGATATGAGGCGAGTCGCTTGGCGACATTTCATAAAGTCACTCCTTAAAGTTTATGAGATAAGCAGTTTTGAAGTTGTAAGCGGGCACGATAGAGTGTCGTGTGCAAGTTACTTATGCTTAGTTGATTTTCTTGGCAAATTTCTTCAGAAGATAATTCCAAAAACTCTCTCATCATAAAAACCTTGGCTTGCTTGGCGGGTAGGCAAGTTAAGCAAGTTTCAAAAATCAGCCAGAACTCTTCAGAATAGACCGCACTTTCGCTCTGTTCGAGATCGAGTGGAGAATGTTCAGCTTTCCAGTGTCCCCCTTCATCAAAGAAATGATTGGTTTGCTCTTCATCTTCTATTTCGGTTTCCAGTACAAATTTGCCTTTTTGGCGAAGAAAATCGATGATTTTATTTTTTAAGATAGCAAAGACCCAGGTCTTAAATGCCGCTTGTCGTTTAAATTGCTCAAGATGGTTAAATGCACTTAAAAAACTCTCTTGTACTAAATCTTCAGCTAATACAGCATTGCCCACCTGTAATGTGGCAAATTTCAGCATTTGCTCTCTAATTTGTGTCAGTTCTTTATCGGAAATTCCGGTTTCCATATTTTTTCCTTGGAAAATGTGTAAGAAAAAGGTTCCTGATTCGTCTAATGATAATGAAAGGGGAAGACCTTTCTAGATAACGTTAATTATTCACAAATTAAGGAAGATTCAAAATGAAAAATATTACTGCAAAAACAACCTTTACTGCTATTGCTGCACTTTTCTTCGCAACCAGTCTTTATGCGACCGATATGAAATCTAATGAAATGTCGATGGCAAAAGATCCCATGCCGATGACAAAAGACGCGATGCCAATGCAAAACGACAAAATGGCATCTGATGGAATGATGAAATCTCATGATATGAAATCTCACGACATGAAAATGGATAATATGAAATCAGAAGGCATGCAATCTGATGATATGAAAACAAAAGAAATGAAAGCAAAAGAAATGAAGAAAAAAGCAAAAACAATGGAAAACCCGAAAATGTAATGCTTTCTTCTTAAAAGAAAAACTGCGGTCAATTTGACCGCAGTTTTTGTATCAAAGTGAGATTATTGTTTACGCCACGTCGTGCCGTTGGCGCCATCTTCTAACACAATTCCCATCGCGGTGAGTTCATTACGTGCCGCATCCGCAGCAGCCCAATCTTTAGCTGCACGAGCTTCGTTGCGTTGTTTGATGAGCGCTTCAATTTTTGCGACTTCATCATCGTCAGAGCCAGCTTTTAAGAATTTTTCTGGATCTTGTTGAAGTAAACCTAAGATACCTGCTAACTCACGTAAACGCGCAGCAAGACCATTGGCTTTTTCTACATCTTCAGTTTTCAATTTATTGATTTCACGCGCCATTTCAAATAGGACAGAAAGGGCATTAGGCGTATTGAAATCATCGTCCATGGCTTCACGGAAGGCTTCCACAAAATTTTCACCGCCAAAAGCGACCGCACTTTGATCAGTGCCACGTAAAGCGGTGTACAAACGTTCCAATGCACCTTGTGCTAAATTCAGGTTTTCTTCGCTGTAATTAAGCTGGCTGCGATAGTGTGCCGTTAGTAAGAAATAACGCACCGCTTCTGCATTGTAGTGGTTTAATACATCACGAATAGTGAAGAAGTTGCCGAGGGATTTC
>JAGZXE010000105.1:0-4671 GCA_018378615.1 Parahaemophilus parainfluenzae | reverse complement strand
GCATAAGAAATCAGCTGAAAAAAGCTGTTTGTCATCACTTTTTCAGGCGAAACATATAATAATTTTAATTGTCCTGAAATCAGCTTATTTTCAACTTGCTGTTGTTGTTCTGGTGTCTGACTAGAGTTTAGAAAATCAGCTTCAATACCGTTTGCTTGGAGTTGATCCACCTGATCTTTCATTAAAGAAATCAAAGGCGAAATCACTAATGTGAGACCAGGAAAACAAAGTGCTGGAATTTGATAACACAAGGATTTGCCATTTCCTGTGGCCATCACCACTAAGGCATCTTGACCGCTTAATGCAGCATGAATCACTTCTTCCTGCCCTTTGCGGAAAGATTGGTAACCAAAAACAGACCGCAACATATTAAGTGCGGTCGTTTTTAAGTCTGTTTTTTGCGGGGCATGTTCCGCGAGTTCGGTCATTAGAATGTTACCGTTTCTCCGTGAGCCGCAACTGCCTCGGTTAAAGAATCCCAAAAGCGTTTACCATCATTTGCCACCCAATCATTATTTTTATAAGCAAAATGGAATCCACCCAAACGGCTCGCAAGCCAAAGCTCAAGAAGTGGTTCTTGTTTATTGATAACGATTTGTGAACGGTCATCAAATGTGATCGTGAATACCGAACCTTGCGTTTCGCAATCTACATCGCAATCTTGATTCTCTAACGTTTCTTCAATTTTTTGCCAAACCTGTTCAATATTTTGGTGAAATTCTGCAACATTCATAAAATTTTCCGATTAAATCTGATAGAATGCCGTGAATTATAAAGCCTTTCGCCTCGTTGGCAAAGGCAGATTTTACTTATTATAGAGATTGAAAAATGAAAAAATTACTTTCTATTTTGTTATTAGGTGCATTCTGTACTTTGGCTACAGGTTGCGGCGTAAAAGGGCCATTATATTTCCCTGAAAAAGAACAGCCGCAAAACACACAAAAAACACAATAAAAACTGACCGCACTTAAAGGATTCGTCATGGATTTTTTCCAATATAAAAACGAGCAACTTTATGTTGAAGATTTGCCCGTCAAACAACTCGCTGAAGAATTTGGCACACCGCTTTATATTTACTCTCGTGCCACGCTTGAGCGCCATTGGCATGCTTTTGATTCAGCCTTAGGAGATCATCCGCACTTAATTTGCTATGCCGTAAAAGCCAATTCCAATATTGGTATATTGAATGTCATGGCAAAATTAGGCTCAGGCTTTGATATCGTTTCACAGGGCGAATTAGAACGCGTCTTAGAGGCTGGTGGAGAGGCTTCAAAAGTGGTCTTTTCTGGTGTAGCAAAATCTCGTGCCGAAATTATGCGAGCGTTAGAAGTAGGCATTCGTTGTTTTAATGTGGAATCTGTCGCGGAACTACATCACATCAACCAAATTGCAGGCGAAATGGGGAAAATTGCGCCTATTTCTTTACGTGTAAACCCCGATGTTGATGCCCATACACATCCTTACATTTCCACTGGATTAAAAGAAAATAAATTTGGTGTGAGCGTAGATGAAGCGCGTGAGGTATATAAATTAGCAGCAACCTTACCTCATGTAAGAATTACGGGTATGGATTGTCATATTGGCTCTCAGCTTACGGAATTACAGCCCTTCTTAGATGCAACTGATCGCCTTATTCGTTTAATAGAACAGTTACAAGAAGATGGCATCACGTTAAAACACTTAGATCTCGGCGGTGGTTTAGGCGTAACTTATACTGATGAAACACCTCCACACCCAAGTGATTATGCCGCTGCGTTACTGAATAAATTAAAAGGCTATGAAAATCTCGAAATTATTCTAGAACCGGGTCGAGCGATCGCGGCGAATGCGGGGATTTTAGTAGCTAAAGTTCAATACCTGAAAAGTAATGAAAGCCGCAACTTCGCGATTACCGATACCGGCATGAACGATATGATTCGCCCTGCACTCTATGAAGCTTATATGAACATCATTGAAATTGACCGCACTTTAGAGCGTGAAAAAGCCATTTATGATGTCGTTGGTCCAGTATGTGAGACCTCTGATTTCTTAGGTAAACAGCGTGAGCTCGCCATTGCTGAAGGTGATTATATTGCTCAACGCTCTGCTGGTGCCTATGGTGCAAGTATGTCTTCAAACTATAATTCTCGTCCACGTACAGCAGAAGTGTTAGTGGATGGGGACAAGGATCATTTAATTCGTCGCAGAGAAAGTCTCAGCGAATTATGGGCACTAGAAAGTATTGCAAAATAAATAAAAAGAAAAACGGTCAAGATATAAGTCTTGACCGTTTTTGTATGACTAAATAATTCGAGAGAATTGTTGTCGTTTTGCCGCTGCTCTTGAATAAGTATCAAAGCATAAGCAAATATTACGGATTAATAATCGACCTTTAGGCGAAACTTGTAAGCCTGTTTCTGTTTCAGAAATTAATCCATCTTCAAGTAATGGCTGTAATAACTGTAAATCTTCAGCAAAGTGTTTTTTGAAATCAATATTATATTGTTTTTCAATTGGTGCAAAATCAAGTTTAAAGTTACAAATCAATTGCTTAATCACATCACGACGTAAGCAATCTTCTTCTGTCATCGCTAAACCTTTATGTAACGCGATTCCTGAATTTTCTACATCATGATAGTAATGTTTTAACTCTTTTTGGTTTTGAGCATACGTATCCCCCAATAAACTAATGGCTGATACACCTAAACCAAGCAAATCACATTCTTCTTGCGTGGTATAGCCTTGGAAATTTCGGTGTAAGACACCTTTCTCTTGAGCAATCGCTAGTTCATCATCGGGTTTAGCAAAGTGATCCATACCGATAAACTTATAGCCTGCATTACCTAAGGTTTCGATAGTTTTCTGTAAGATCTCTAATTTAGTTTCCGGTGGCGGTAATTGCTCTTCTTTAATTTTTGCTTGTCCTGCAAATCGACTTGGCAAATGGGCATAGTTAAAGATACTCAAACGATCTGGATTTAATTCAATCACTTTATGTAATGTAAACATAAAACTTTCCACATTTTGAAGTGGCAATCCATAAATTAAATCAAGATTGGTCGATTGGAAACCTAACTCACGAGCACGAACAAGTAAAGCATTTACAAATTCTTCATCTTGTTCACGGTTTACCGCTTTTTGAACCGCTTTATTAAAATCTTGTACGCCCATACTGATTCGGTTAAAACCAATATTGCGTAAATGGTCAAGCATATCGAGTTCAATTTCGCGTGGGTCCATCTCAATGCTGACTTCTGCATTATCCGCAATCGTAAAATGGTCTTTAAGCATCTTCATCAAACGAGCTGATTGTTCTTCTGTCAAATAAGTCGGTGTACCTCCACCCCAATGCACTTGAGTCGCAACACGATTTTTGAATAATTCTGAACGCGCTTTGATTTCTTTTTCAAGGTAATCAAGATAAATATCCGCCTTATGTTGATGACGAGTAATTACCTTATTACAGCCACAGAAATAGCAAAGTTTGTGACAAAACGGAATGTGTACGTAAAGGGAAAGTGGTCTTTCCGGATAACGATTGGCCGCTGCAATAAAATCTTCGTTTGTGTAACTTTCATTAAATTCTAATGCAGTTGGATAAGATGTATAACGAGGTCCTGATTGGTTATATTTTTGAATTAACGCAAGATCCCAAATAATTTCAGACATTAAGTTTCCCCAAATTTCTCTACGTCATTTAAAAACTGACGTAACTCCAACATAATTTCTTCTTCAAATTTTGCTTCCGCACTTTCTCGCTCAAGATCGAGTTTCATTCTTTCTTTTTTTAACAATGCTTTCCGAGCTTCATGCGTAGGCATTTCTTTCACAATGTTATAAAGTGAATTATCTGAATTGGTTGATATCAATTTTCTCGAAGGTTCGATAGAGGTCATCCTCTGTCTCTTCTTCATCTTGAATACCTAATTCTTCCATTAACTGAGCAATACGATCTAAGCATTCATCCACAAATTGTTGATCCGCTTTACTAATCGTTTTGCCTTCATCTAAGGCATCCAATAATTCATTTAGAATTTCATTATTTTCTAAACGTTCTAACTCCACTTCAGGCGCAAGTTTTTTCGGTTCTTTTACTGCTGGAATTGTCATCCCTTTCTCAGGCCTATTCACAAATTCAACAATCAGTGGAACCTTTTTACGGCTACCAATACGCGGATCTTTTTGTTCAACGACTTGATTATGTTTATTTTGCTCTGCGTTACTATGACGAGAACCGGATGCTAAACCTTTATGTTTACGTTTTTTCTTATCTTCTCTTGCTTTAGCGTCTAATTCATAACGTGTTAATTTCTTACCAGATAGCTTCGGTGCTTCAGGTTTCTTATCCGATTTACGAATTGGCATAATATCGCTAATTTTACGACTTTTCTTTTTTCGAGCCATTTGTGTTATTTATCCTATAAAAAATTTTGGTGATTGTACCATTCCACCTATATTTTCTCATTAAAAGATTTAAACATCTTTAATAAAACTATTCTGATTTTGACCGCACTTTCCTTTTTTCAAACTAATCTTTAACAAAACTCCATAAACAAAAACCCCAAGCTCTTCAGCTCGGGGTTCTACATTCAATACCTGGCGGTGTCCTACTCTCACATGGGGAAACCCCACACTACCATCGGCGCATCGGCGTTTCACTTCTGAGTTCGGTATGGGGTCAGGTGGGACCAC
>JAGZXE010000104.1:0-8538 GCA_018378615.1 Parahaemophilus parainfluenzae | reverse complement strand
TGGTTAAATTTAATTTTTTTATTAATAAAATATAATCGATAGATTTGTGAGATGACCATCGTACTAAATTTACCCACAAAGGCAAATACTGGATTATAACCTAGAGTGAACAAATAATAAGCCAATGGTACCGTACAAAGATCAATTAACGCCACAATGATATTGTATTGTTTTACGGTAGATGTGCCAATGGCTAATGCACTCATCCAAAATGCGCCAGCCATTGCACTGATCAATAAGCAAGCAATAATAGCTTGTACAAGTTGTTCAGTATATTGCGGAAGATGATCGCCTAGCCAAAATGTCAGTAAGGTATGGGTGAAATACAATACAGGCGCAGAGAGAATCGCCATTAAATAAAGTGAATATTTTAGCATCCAACCGGAAAAACTCACCATTTCTTTGGTTTTGCTTAAATCTTTATATAAACGGAAACGTGCGGCTTCTTTGAAATAATATTTAGTGAATAACACATAAAGGGAGAGCACGATTAAACTGACTGAAAGCAATAAGCAACCATAAGTAATCAACTTATCGTAATGTGTGATATGACTTAAGATAAAGACAGAGGTCAGTTTTAAGATGGTTTCACCTAATCCCAACCACGCATAGAATCCCATTTTCTCGTGCGCAACAATCATGGCATTGAATGGCACTTTAATGATTTCAACAAGGGCAATAATTAATGCTAATTGGTAAACGATATTTGCCGCTTGCAAGCGTTCAGCGGGGATAACTAATTTGTGATTTAAAAACCATAAACCTACGGTTTCAGCTAACACTAATACGATAAAAATAATGAGTAGGTGATTTAAGATACTAATATTAAAGACTTTATTGACACGTTGAATGTCATTCGAGGCTTTTTCTACGTTAATAAAACGCTGGGTGGTGGCGGTCATTGTGCCATTAAAGAAGGAAAATAAAATCACCACACCCATCACAATGTTGTAGATACCAAAATCTTCTACACCCAATACCTGTAATACCACACGAGAGATATACAGCATCGCTCCCATGTTGAAGAGCATGCGGATGTAAAGAAACAGTGTATTTTTAGCAATGGTTTTATTTGACATTGTGAAAATGGAATTAGAAAAATTGGGGGAATTATAGGGGGGATTGGGGTGTGTAGCAAGCATTGTGCAAGTTCTAAGCAATTGTACGGGCGTAGTAAAAAGAAAAGGCTAAATATTATTTAGCCTTTTGTTATTTAGACGATGCAGACAGCCAAATCCAATTGTTTGTTATGGAATTGATGCAATGTGCCACGATGGCCAACACTTAGAATGATCATATTCGGTAAGCGCTCTTTAATTGTTTTATAAAGCAGATACTCTGTTGGCTCATCAAGTGCTGATGTGGTTTCATCTAAAAAGACCACTTCTGGCTTCGTCAGTAAAATCCGAATAAATGCCACACGCTGTAATTCACCTGGTGACAAAATTGCTTGCCAATCGTTATCTATATCAAGACTATGGAGGTATTTATCCAAACAACAATCTGCGAGTGTTTTTTCCAATTCAGGATGATAAGGATCAATATCAGGATAGCAAATTGCTTCACGTAGTGTGCCTTGTGGCATATAAGGACGTTGCGGTAAGAATAAACTGGTCACACAAGGATGTTCCGTCATAAAACCATAAAGACGATTTAAACGCGCTTGGTAGAGCGTAAATTCTTCATAGAACAAACGGAAGAAGGAAAGTGCGGTCATTAATCGGTTAAATGCTTGCACAGTTTGGTGCATATCGCCCAGTTTGATTTGTCCAGTGAAAAAACGAGGGGCTTGAAGCATTAAAGGTAAGAGTTTCGCCACTCGTGTGACGCTTCCGTTAAAGCCGTCTAATCCCAACATTCTTAATACAATTGCCCAACGGTTATGAATAATTTCGGCAAATTTGTTTTTCAGTAAATGCTGTTCTTGCTGTTCACCTTGATAGAACGCGATACTTTCCGCATTATCTCGCACTCGAATTAAAGAATAACGGTAGTCACCATTGAGTTTTTCTTTATTGAAGTTCAGCTTGATCAAAGGGTGACCAATCCATACAGACATTAACGTTGCGAGGATAATAAAGGCATAAATAAAGAAAACAACACCTTTTTCGATATTCAAGCCGAAAAGACTCAACACACCAGAAAGTGACCAAAGAATGATGGTAAATTCAATGGTAGTCAGAATCGAATTAATCATTCCCCGCACAATTTTAACGGTACTACTGATAAATTCACGTGCATCTTGTTCAATACGTTGATCAATATTATCGGGCAGATCTTTTTCGTATTTGAGGCGATAGTATTTTTTATTTTCTAACCATCGTTTAACAAGGACTTTATTCAAGCTTTCCAACCAACGGATTTCAAATACTTGTTGCAAGAAATAATCGACGATGGAGTGGATAACTTGTACCAATACTAAGAGGGCATTCAGTTTTGCAAAGAACCAAAACTTATCCGCATCTAATTCCTGCATTGAGCTATAAAGCCCGTTATAGAAAAAAGAGTTGAGTACGCTGAAACGCACTTCTAACAAAATCATGGTAAACAACACCAGTAGCATAACGATGATTTTGATGCCGTTACGACGATTAATCGAAGGGGATGCAATATGCCAAAACTTCTGACCGAATGTGGTTTGCTTGAGTGCGAGTGTCGTCACGCTAAAGCACACAATTACCCAGAAAAGTGCGGTCAAAATCCAGCTTAAACTTGAGTTAAGTTCAGTTTGCCAATTCATTGATTATCCATAAAGTAAAAAACGAAAAAAGGGCGAAATGATTCGCCCTCGTATTGTGCGCTCAATTAAAACTCAACTTTCGTGTTGAAGATAAATTCACGTCCATAACCTAATACAACAGGGATTAACGTGTTTGTTGCGTTACCAGAGGTAGATGGATAGTAAGTTTTATCTGTTAAGTTTTTACCGTTAAGTTGGAAAGAGACTTTCTTGCCAGAGATTTTGGTATCGTAAGCAATAAAGGCATCATATACCACGGCATGAGGTAATTTGTATGCTTTTGTGTAATCACTGTTATAAGCATGCCAAGAACCTAAATAACGAGCACCACCACCAACACGGATGTTACCAAAATCAAATTCACCTACGTTATAAGCTAGGAATAGGGAAGCTTGATGTTTTGGTACACCAGAAAGTTGCTGATTTACCGCATCAGGATAGCGCTCATTTTCAAGTGATTTTACTTTGGTGTAGGTATAGTTAGCCGCTACACTTAGACTATCCGTAATTTGACCATTAAGATCGAATTCCACACCACGAGAACGTTGTTTGCCGACGATATTTAATTGCGCATTTGAACCAGAACCAACAGCCTCAGCTACATTACGTTTGCTGATATTGAATAATGCAAGTGTTGCATTAAAGCCTGAGTTTTCGTATTTTGCACCAATTTCAAAAGATTTACCTTGTTCTGGTTTTAAATCGCCGCTCACAGGTGTTGCCACACTCATTTGTGGACGGAAAGACTCAGAGTAGTTCGCAAAGGTCGCAATATGTGGCGTAAATTTATATACGGCACCTAATTGATATAATAACTTACCATCGTGCTGATCGGTATTTCCGGTTTTTGTTAGATTTTGGCCTTTTTTACAGTTTGCCGCATTTAAGCAATGACGTCCTGCAAATTGATCAAAGTACTCATAACGTAAACCACCCGTCATGATAAAGTTATCTGTAAAGTAGGCGGTATCTTGAATATAAACACCAACAGTTTTGAGATAGTTATATTGATAGGCGTTGCCGTTACCATTTTTATGTTCCGCAACAGGGCTGGTATAGTTTGGATTATCAATATTGATATCAGAATTCATGATGCCTTGGTTATAAATAGGACCAAGATCACGAATATTACGCATTGCATCAATACCGGCTACAAAGCGGTTAGCAATATCACCAATACCAAATTCACCAACGATATTTAATGTACTGCTATGAACGCGTTGATCGCCTTGTTGCTGTTCAATTGTACGGCGGGCTGTACGTGTTTTAACGTTAACATTTGTAATACGAGCTTGATCGTAGAAATATTTGTAACGAGCGTAGCTATAACCCGCATTTAATTTCCAACCATCACTTAATTTGTGCTCAATTTTGAAATCAATGTTATCGGTTTTTGCGGTTGTTTCATTATTTGGTTCATCTAAACGACGCGATACAGGAATATCCGGTAATGCATTAGTTGCCGTTAAAAGATTTGTACCACGATCAAATGGCTCAAGAATATCTTTGTGTTCATAAGAAAGAAGCACTTTAGTTTTATCATTTTGGTTTTTTAGTAATGATATTAACCACACCACCTGGATCTTGAATACCATAAAGTACAGATGCAGGTCCTTTTAAAACTTCAACGGTTTCAGTTGTCGCACTAAAGTTTTTAGCTGGGCCAGCTTGTAAACCGTTACGCATAATTGAGTTGTCACGGTTTCCACCAAAACCACGTTTTTGAATAGAGTCAAACATACCACCTAACGTATTCGCTTGACTCACACCGCTGACGTTATAAAGCGCATCAATGAGTGATTCAGGTTTGCGATCTTCTAGCAGTTTAGTTGAAAGAATATTTACTGTGTTTGGCGTGTCGAATACAGGTACTTCAGCTTTTGATACAACTGATGTCCCTGTCGTTTGATAACCATTTTGTTTAATTCCCGTATCTTGAACGTTAATTTGCTCAAGCGTCTCGGTGTTTGTATCTACGGTTTGCTCAGTTTCTGCAAACGTAGAAATGGAAAAACTGGTTAAAAGTGCGGTTGAAATAAGGCTTAATTTAAAATTCATAATCGCTTCCCAATAGATACTAAAGAGCCAAAAGTATAGCGAAAACGTTTTCGTTGATCAATGCAAATTATTTTCATTTGTATGTATGCTTTATTCAGAAAAACTTTATTCAAATTAAACAGGGGATAAAAAGAAAAATCCCAAGCTAAAAAGCTTGGGATTGCAATATGGTGCGACTAGCTCACAGTTGAATTTTTTATAAATCAGCTGGATAGCATGATTTTGGCGTAATTATGGCGTAGCAATTAAACTCTATTGCAAGCGTTTAATATATCGTTTTGCCCACTTCGTTGGCAACATATGAATGGTACTTGTTTATCACTTTTTGTAACAATCTATTAGTAGTGTTTACAATGAATAGTCTATATCTAGATAGGAAGCAGTAAAAAGCTGCTCCTATTAGTTGTGATGTGGTAGATGGGGTTTATAAAGAGTGATATAGCTTATCAAAGATATTTAAGATAAGAGTCAATTAGTTAGGAAAGGGTTAAGAAATAAAGACGTAAGAGTTAATTTCTAAAGGGTATAGCATAAAAGAATACTATCGGAATATGACTTCTTGAAATTAGTTGATAAAACTTAATAAAGAAAACCGCCATAGTGGCGGTTTGATTAAGTAGTGTGAATTTGTGGGCTATAAATAATGATCTCAGTTCCTTTTATTTTTTTAGCTGCAGAGTAATTTAGATGATGTTTTTCTTGTAAGAAATTTTTATACATCTTTTCAATTTCGTTAGCGTTATCATAGGAAACAATCCAAGGCGTTTTGATATTAGATAACATTTTGCAAATATTCATATGATCTTCATATTCATAAAAATTACGATATAGCCCCTGTCCTTTTACATAGTATGGAGGGTCTAGATAAATGAATGATTTATCTGAAAGTTGTTTATCAATTTCAGGTAGCCATTCTAGCGTATCTCTATTATATACATGAATTTTATCGGCCCAATCACCGATTTTTTCAATACGCTTGATGAGTTCAGGCTTGTTAAATCGACAATCTAATTTATATTGTCCAGATTGACTTTTTCCTCCAATTACACCGCCCTTTAAAATGCCAGAACGGTTTGTACGATTTAAAAAGAATGTAGCTATTCCTCGTTCCAGTGAGGAAATTTCTTGTTGACCAAACAATAAACCCTGTTGTTTGTACCACTCATCTATTGTAACAGGAATAGTCTCTATGGCTCGAATGAACTTTTCTGTTTCTTTTGTAATAGATTGCCAGAAATGATAAATCGCGGGGTCTAAGTCATTAATGTGGATTGTTTTACAGTATCCATTAAAAAGTAAATACAATGCAACCCCTGCGCCACCAGCGTAAGGTTCTACGTAATGATCGCTGAAATCATGATGAGTTATTATATCTTTAATTACTGGAGCAAATTTAGCTTTACCTCCAGGATAACGCAGTGGACTGTAATTCATAATATAAATATTATAACTAGTTTTTAATTATTGGCCAGCGTTCTTTTGGTATGCCATAGAACGGTGCTATGTTATGAAAAAGAATACTGAAACCCTCTAAAAAACCTTTAAATGACTTGCTATTCCAATTTTGGTATATCCAGTCTTTGAGAATGATTTTCAAAAAATCATGATGATTCTCGTCATTAAAAACTTTTTTAGCTTTTTCTCTTTCATATTGGTTTATTAATGGCCTTGTTTTTGGCGATACCTCTTGAATAGCCCATTCTAAACTAAATCCTTCATTCATAATAAAGTCATTTAACCAAAAGTCATCCCGATTTGGATCTGTTATAAGTAATTCCAAATGCTCAAAAGCAATTTTTTCTGGACTTTCACCACCAGGCAAGCTGATGCTATTATTTTTTAGATTATTATAGTTTGTATCGCCATCGAGAATACAGATAGCTTTTAGTATTGTTGATGTTAGTACCTTATCATTAAATAATGTTTTTAAGTTATCACATCCAGAGCTCATTTCAACCAGATGAAATAGACTTCTAACTGAAGCAAAATTAGTGTCATTTTCAGCAAGGTAATCTAAAATCATGGTTATTACTATTCTTGCTTCGGGATCTTCAGAAAAAATAGGTATTTTTTTATTTTGGTAGAGATTTTGGCGTGTTTCACTATTTAGTTGCATCTCAATTTTAAATATATCAGGAGATGGCATTAAACTTATAGAGCTAATTGATTTTATTAAATAATGAACGTTACATTTGGAATTTAATGCTTTATTTAAAAGATATAAGCTATGAGAAGTAAATACTACCTGTATTTTAAAACGCTCAGATATATTTTTTATTAATACAAATAGTTTATATTGTAATGAAGGATGAAGGGTTGCATCAATTTCATCAATCAATAGTAAGCTTGGCTTATCAGTAGTTTCTGCATAATATTTTAATGAATACAATGCATTTAAAATGATAAACAAATTATCTTCACCTGCTGAGATTGTGTTGGAATCAATGCCATCTAGCGTTGAAATAAACTCGCTTCTTTTTTTGATTCCAGTAACCTCATGGTTAGATATGTTTTGAATTGATATTCCTGTCAATTTACGGTATTCATCAATAATTTCTGCTTGGTAAGATTCAGGTAAAGACTTCCTTATTGTTGTATATTCATCTATTAATTCGCCAATAGGGATGAGTCTTGTTAGGCCTAGGTAAATAACAGGAAGCGCTGGAAGTGATTCACCAGGACTAACGTATTCTGGCTTTAAACTAAAACGAGCGCTACTTCTTGCATTATGCCTTCTAAAGTTTAGTTCAGTATTATCAGAATATTTAACCTTAAAAAGTGAGCCTTTTATTCCAGGTGCAGGGTCATTATATTCCCTATCTCCTTTAGTTAGGTTATTTATCTTAGGGTTCATTAATTGATTTATCCGCGATATTATGGATAAACATTCCTTCTCCTTAGCATTGGATGGCTTAGCCTCTTGAAATGAATTACTCAATATGTGAAGAATGGAACTTTTGCAGGTCCCATTTGTTCCAGAGATAAGATTAACTCCATTCGTAAATGGAATAGAGATTTTTTCTAATTTTCGGTATTTAATAAAATCAATTTTCTCTATCATTGTATTAGTTCCTTAGTATAGATATTGAACTTTATTTGTTAAGATAATTTCATTTTAACAGTTTGACTAACTTATATTGTCATTCCAGTACTATAGTAAAACCGAATATTTAAAACTTTCCCAAGAATTAAAATGCCTTGTAGTTCTGCTATTATGTTGTCTGGGTGTTCTCCGTAGTTATAGCAACGAATTTTCACTTGCTCATTAGGCATGTTGTAGAGTAGTTTTATTCTCAACAAGCCACAGGGGGTTGTTGAGAATATTTTCCCATTTCTAATTGTGTTATTACTCAAATCAACTCTAATAATGTTTTTGTCCTGAATAACTGGTTACATAGAATTACCATCAGCAATTACATATACGGTATTTTCGTACTAATTGTCATGTTTTCAATAGTAACTAGTTATATCTGCTCGATTTAGTGTAATTAAATCAAATAAGGCGTAATTTTGGCGTAAATAACTGCAAGAAATATACAAAAATAGTTAAAAGTTGGCAATATTCGAGGCTTTAAATTTTAGTAATTAACTGAATAAATTATTGATAAGTGATTGATTTTTTAAATGAATTTTAGGGAAGAAAAAAGCCAGTAGAAATTTACTGGCTTTGATAGGTGGTGCGACTAGCTGGACTCGAACCAGTGACCCCCACCATGTCAAGGTGGTGCTCTAACCAACTG
>JAGZXE010000103.1:0-4279 GCA_018378615.1 Parahaemophilus parainfluenzae | reverse complement strand
CCGCCAAACCGTTTTGAATCGTTTTCTTGGCGGACAAAGCCCTAAAGTCCCTTACATCATTAGTATCGCGGGTAGTGTTGCTGTCGGGAAAAGTACATCGGCTCGTATTTTGCAATCACTGCTAACTCATTGGCCTACCGAACGAAAAGTTGATTTAATCACTACCGATGGTTTCCTCTATCCATTAGAAAAACTTAAAAAAGATGATCTGCTACAGAAAAAAGGCTTCCCTATTTCTTATGACACGGCGAAATTAATTCGTTTTTTAGCCGATATCAAATCAGGCAAGCCATCGGTGAAATCGCCTATTTATTCTCATCTGACTTACGATATCGTTCCTGATAAATTTGATATTGTCGATCAACCAGATATTTTAATCTTAGAAGGGTTAAATGTTCTCCAAACGGGTTCAAATAAAGCCAATCAAACCTTCGTATCTGATTTTGTGGATTTCTCTATTTACGTTGATGCTGACGAGAATTTACTTAAAGAATGGTACATCAAGCGATTTTTAAAATTCCGCCAAAGTGCTTTCACTAATCCAGATTCCTATTTTAAACATTATGCGAATCTCTCTGAGCAAGAAGCTATTGAAACGGCCAGCAACATTTGGGATAACATTAACGGATTGAATTTAAAACAAAACATTCTGCCGACTCGTGAACGCGCTAATCTGATTCTTAGAAAAGGTGAAAATCACGAAGTTGAGTTAGTGAAATTAAGAAAATAAAAAAGAGCGGTCAATTTGACCGCTCTTTTTCTCACTTCCTTACGACATCCTTCCATTCTCAATGCCAATCACCTGATCGCAAATCGCCATGGTGGATTGGCGGTGACTCACGAGAATAATCAATTTTTCTGCTTTCACGTTCAACAATGATTTCAAAATCATCGCTTCGTTTAAGCTATCCAAATTACTGGTCGGTTCATCGAGTAAAATAATCGGTGCGTTGTGTAGGAATGCACGAGCAATACCAATACGCTGTTTTTCACCATCAGACAGGTTGCTGCCTAATTCGGTCATCTTAGTTTGATAACCTTCGGGCAAACTCAAAATGAAATCATGAATTGACGCTTTCTTCGCGGCTTCCATAATTTCTTCTAACGTTGCATCACGGCGAGCAAGGCGAATATTTTCCTCGATTGTTTCGTTGAAAATATAGGTTTGCTGGGTAATGTACGCCATATTGTCTCGCAAACTACGGGTGTTGATATTCGGTAAGATTTCGCCATTAATTTTAATGCTACCCGATTTAGGATCGTAAAAACGCATCAGCAGTTTTAACAGGGTACTTTTACCGCTACCACTTCTGCCGTGAATCCCTAGGATTTCACCCTTTTTCACAGATAAGCTGACATCCGATAAAATTTGTTCTTCACCATAAGCAAAACTTACGTTCTCTACATCAATGCGAGAAACATCTTTTAAATCGACCGCACTTTCTACGTCTTTTAATTCGGGTTCTTCTGCTAGCAAGCTCAATACACGCTCACCTGAAGCCAAGGTTTGTAACAAGTTGCTTGAAAGGTTACTTAATGCAATAACCGGGCCATAGCTCGACATCAATAAAATCACGCCAATTAAAAAGGCAGAAAAATCAATCTTATCTAGACTAAACAAAATTAAGCCGGTGAATAACATAATGATGTTAAACGCGGATACCGCCACTTCAGTATAAACGCGCACTTTGGCTTCTTGGTCTTTAATTCGCTCAAAGGCAGTATCGATTTTTTGGCTGCGTTGTTGAATTTCATCTAAACGTTGTTTTGCGTAGCCGAAAAGTTGAATTTCTTTCATACCTCGTACACTGTCGAGGAAGAAGTCATTCATTTCCCCCACTAGCTCACGATAGCGTCTGCCATCTTCACGCGCCAATTTGGTGGTGATAATCGGTAAAATCACACCCACTGTTAAATACGCCGCCAATGCCACAAGCACAAACCATCCTGAAAGATGAGCGAAGACCAACAATAAAATCGCAGAAGTAAAGAACGCAATCATAATTGGTGCGATGGTATGCGCATAGAACACTTCGAGCAATTCGATATCATTGGTTACTAGTGACACTAATTGCCCAGCTTGTTTGTCTTGCAACTTCACAAAAGCCAAACGGCGTAAAGAAGAAAACACTTTATCGCGCAATAATGCCAATAATTTAAAAGCAATGTAGTGCCCTGACATTTGCTCTAAATAACGCAATGCACCACGAGCCACCGCCAATACGATAAGTGCGGTCAAAATTCCGGAAAAACTTAAATGGGTGTCAAAGTTAAGAAGATTCACTAACCCCATCGCACCCAGCACCATAATAAAGATGGCAGCCAGGAAACCGAGCGTTCCCATGGTGATGGTAAACGCCATAATGTGCGCCAGTGGGGTCACTAATTTCAACAAATGCCCCATCACAACAAAACCATTTTTACGCATTTGCCACCTCTCTAATTTGTTCTAAATCTTTTTGTTGTTGGAACATTTCAGCATACGCACCTTGTTTTGCCATGAGCTCTTTATGTGTGCCTTGCTCAATCAATTTGCCTTGTTCAAGCACGTTAATGCAGTCTGCATTCACGGCATTGGCCAATCGGTGGGAAATCATCACAATAGTTTTTTGTTGTTTAAATTGCTGAATGAACTGCAAAATAATTTCTTCGCTTTCCACATCAATGTTACTGGTTGCTTCATCAAAAATATAAAGCGCCGCATTGTGTAATAACGCGCGTGCTAACGCTAAACGTTGAATTTGACCGCCAGATAAATTCGCGCCACGGCTTAATAGCGGCATATCTAATCCACCATTATCTCGAACGAATTGTGCGAGATTGACTTGTTCTAAACACGCGTAAATTTGCTCATCTGTGGCATCAATTTTCGCCATCGTCATATTTTCACGTAGCGTACCTTTAAACACATAACTGCTATGGCTCACCAAAGAGACTTTTTCATAAAACGAATGACGATCAATCTCTTGAATTTCTTGGCCGTTGAATAGAATTTTGCCTTGTTGCACTTTATTAAAGCCCATTAACAATGAAACCAAGGTTGATTTACCACAACCACTTTTACCCACAAATACCGTAAGCTGATTTGGTAAGATGCTTAAATCTAAGCCAACAATCGCAGGTTTTTCTTCACTATAAGAAAAATGTAGATCTTGGATATTCACTTGAATTGCATTTTTCGCTGCAAAATCGACCGCTTGCGTTTGAGTTTCAACTGGCGTATCTAACAGTGTAAAGATCTTATCGGATGCCGCTTTACCATTCATCGCCACATGGAAGAAAGAACCCAATAAACGAAGTGGAATAAAGAATTCAGAAGAAAGCAAAATAAACAAAATCACGCCTAATACGGTTAATTGATCCGCTTGGAATTGCAACAAAGCCGTTAAAATCCCGATTGCAGCACCACCGTAAGCAAGTAAATCCATCAGAGACACTGAGTTAAGCTGCATAGTGAGCACTTTCATGGTAATTTTGCGGAAATGTTCCGCTTCTTCATCCATTGCTTTTGCTTTATAAGCATCATCTTGATAGATTTTCAGCGTAATTAAACCTTGTAGGTTATCTAAGAAACTGCTGCCTAATCCCACATAAATGGACCAATATTTTGCCAAGAGTTTTTTCGCAATTTTATTCACTGCAATGATCGACATAGGAATAAGCGGCACGCAAATCAACAAAATTACGGCTGTTTTAAAGCTGAAAAAGATCAGGAAAGCAAAGAGTGTGAGCGGGGCAAGCAAGCTATAAAAAAGCTGAGGCAAATAACGCCCAAAGTAGATTTCAAGCTGCTCCACACCTTCTGAAGCCACTTGAATAATGTTTGACGTAGATTGTTGATTCACTTGGTTAAGCGGCATTGAAGCCAATTTGCGATAGATGAGGCTACGCAGCTCATGTTTGACTTTCGTACTGGCAAAATAAGAGGCCTGCACCGATTTTTTACCTGCAAAGGCGCGCAACGCCAAAGCAGCAATTAAAACGATCCCCAAAATGACCGCACTTATTGGACCCAATTCATTAAAATAAGCCGCCTGTAAAATATAAGAGAACACGACGGCACTAATAATCCCACCAATTAACGCCACCCAATTCCATAACACCGTGATGCCAATCCATTTTTTACTGTCGGCTACCGTGTTAATTAGGCGTTTATCTATCATCATAATGATTGCTCCTAAAAACAAAAAAGAAGTACGCACATTACTATGCGTACTTTGCTACCAATCTAACAACCAAAAAACGAGTCTATTTCGTATTATTGTCTTTAAGCGATATA
>JAGZXE010000102.1:0-11250 GCA_018378615.1 Parahaemophilus parainfluenzae | reverse complement strand
CTGCGTTTAATTTCAGGTTTGGAAACGCCAAAATCGGGTGAAATCAAGAATACATTTCGTAAAACGGGCTTTCTGTTTCAAGAAAATCGTCTATTGGAAAATCTCACGGCTATGCAGAATATTGCCATTTTTATGGATGAACCAAATGAACATGAAATCATTGCGCTGGCAGAAAAGATTGGGCTTTCTTCGGGTGATTTAAATAAATACCCGACCGAATTATCGGGTGGAATGGCAAAACGCGTGGCATTTTTGCGTCTATTGCTATGTGGCTGTGATTTAGCCTTATTGGATGAACCTTTTGTCGGTTTGGATCGCGATTTACGCGATATTTTAGCCGCCATGTTAGTCGAGAAAATTGAGCAACAAGGCATGGCTTGTATTTTAGTGACGCACGATCGTTTTGAAGCGGCTCGATTAAGCCGAGAAATCATGCAGCTTTCTCCAAAGGGGATGGATGTGCAAAATGTGATTACCTTGCCAACGCCATTATCCGAACGCAATTCAGCCTTTGAAGAAACCGTAGTCGCACGCGAATTTCAAGGAATCCATTATTATGAATAATTTCTTTACCCATCCGATGCGACCCTTTTTTGTTGGGGCTGCTATTCTTGCGATTGTGGGAGCGTTGAGCTTTTTCATCAGTCCCGATGATCTCATCCTACACCGCAAAATTTTCTTAGAATTTATGCTGCCCGCGGCATACGGCGGCTTTCTGACGGCTTCCATGCTTGAGTGGACAAATTACAAAGGTAATTTAAAACCTATTGCGACGATTTTAGCGGTACTCTTACTTGCGGGATTGGTGTTATTGCCATTCTCCCCGCAAACTGCCTCGTTTTTAGTGGCAGCTTATTGGCTCGCACTGTTACTCTTTTGTGCTTGGCTGTTTTGGTTGGATCGCAATACCGACAATTTTACTTTACTGATATTACTTGCCGCATTTACGGTTTGTCAGACGGCTTACGCCATGACTGATAGTCTGAAATTATTGCGGGCACAGGTGCATTTAAATATGGCAGCAGTGATGTTTGTATCGATTCGAGTCAGCATTCTATTAGGCGCAGAGGCACTGAAAGAAAGTACATTGAAAGATCCCGTATTTATCCCAAATGTCGTGTATAAAAATATCGCGATCACATTCTTGTTGCTTCATGCTGCTGCAGAATTATGGTTGCCTGCGCAAACTGCCGCTTTTACTGCCTTTGCCGTTGGCTTTATCTTGCTTGCCAAGTTGCGCGAATTACATCATCACGAACTACTACGCAAACATTACGTACGCACTTATTATTTCCTTCAACTGTTCGCCGCGATTGGCTATTTGTGGATTGGCATCAATAAATTAATTGATGAACCGACTGCCGATCCGTTACACATGGTGACACTCGGCGGGATTCTCGGCAGCATGATGATGATTTGGCTCACCGCGGGATTATGGCATAGTGGCTTTACGAAACTGGATTACCCAAAACTCTGTCGCCTTGCTGTGCTTTGTCTTTTTACGGCAGCACTTTCCCGAGCTTGTTTAATGTATGTGGACGAGCTGTTTTTTATCACGATTCCGGCTCTTTTAATTGCTATTGTGTTTGTGCTGTATCTTGCAACCTTTGTGCCTATATTCCGAAATAATGCGTTTACAGATGATCCTGAATAATGACTAATCCGCACATCCACGTGCGGATTTTTGATATTTTTTAGACCGCACTTAATAGGCTTTTAATTGTGCCATGGCTTTACAATCTGCAGATTGATGATCATCTTCGGTAATTAAACTTTGTAGAAAATGTTTAATTTCAGTCAGTTCGGCAATTTTTTCTTCAACTGAAACCAAATGCTTCGCCAACATACTATCCACTTCGCAATGTTGAGATTGCTGTGTTTTCAACGCATTAAAATATTTAATTTCCGCCAAGCTGAAATCTAACGCTCGGCAGGTTTTTATAAATTTTAATTGCTTCAAACTGGCTTCATCATAATCTCGATAACCGTTTGCCAGACGTTTAGGCTCCGGCATTAACCCCATTTTTTCATAATAGCGAATGGTTTCTAAATGAATACCGCTTTGTTTACTGAGTTCATGAATCTTCATCTTGTTAAAATTAAGCCTTGACCTTGTAGTTGCTACGGACTTTATACTTTATCCAAAATTAATCAAAGACACAATGAGGAGCAGTATGTCCGAACATCATACCCATGAACACCATGACCATTCATCTCATGCGCATATTCCACAAGATAAAAAAATCTTAGCGCTCAGTTTTGCCATCATTACGAGCTTTATGGTTGTCGAATTTGTTGGTGGCTATTGGTTTAACAGTTTGGCGCTCATGGCTGATGCCGGACACATGGCAAATGATAGCTTATCGTTATTTTTAGCCTTGTTAGCGTTGTTTCTATCCGCTCAAAAACAACGATATATTGCCTTACTTAATAGCGGCTCATTGATTGTCGTGGCATTGATGATTTTATTTGAGGCGATTCAACGCTGGCAAAATCCCATCGAGATGATGGCATTACCGATGCTTGGCGTGGCATCTCTCGGATTATTGGTGAATCTTCTCGTTGCAAAGATCATGTTGAACAGCGATCATGATAATCTCAATATCAAAGCGGCGTATCTACATGTACTGACCGATTTATTCGGTTCCATTATTGCCATTCTTTCGGGGCTCAGTGCCTATTTCCTTGGATGGTTATGGGTTGATCCATTGGCAAGTATGATACTAAGTGTATTGGTATTAAAAAGTGGGATAGGTGCGTTCCGCTTGGCGCTTAAAAACATCTAAAAAATGAACCGCACTTTGTTTTGATATTTCCAAAGTGCGGTCAATTTTCAGCGATTATTTCAATTCGCCTCGCTCAACAATAATTCCCACATTACTTGCTTGAGCAACCGCTTTAGGTTTGCTTAATTTGAGGCGTAACCATGAAATCCCAAAACGTTGTTGTAATTGGTCTGCTACTTCATAAGCCACTCGCTCAATCAATAAAAATGGCTTAGTTTGAACATAATCTAAAATAAATTGGCTCACTTCGGCATAATTGAGGCAGTATTGCACATCATCCATTTCCGCGGCTTTTTGACAATCCCATGCCATTTCCAAATCAAAAACAAGCTTTTGTTTGATTTGTTGCTCCCAGTCATACACGCCAATTTGTGCGAAGACGACTAATTCTTCAATAAAAATACGATCCATCTCTCATTCCTGTAAAAATATAGTGGGCTTATGCTATCAAGTTTGGTTAAAATAACGAACAAGTTTTTCAAATACAATCAAAATTGTGGAGCACTAAATGAGCCTATTTGCCCTTTTTTATATGATTTTTGCTTATTTACTGGGATCGATTTCCAGTGCAATTTTGATTTGTAAGGTAGCTGGCTTGCCTGACCCACGAAAAAACGGTTCTCATAATCCTGGTGCGACCAATGTATTGCGTATTGGCGGACGCTGGGCGGCACTCGCAGTATTAATTTGCGATATGTTAAAAGGGATGCTACCGGTTTGGGCGGGGTATTATTTAGGACTCACGCAATTTGAATTAGGCATGGTGGCATTAGGAGCCTGTTTAGGACACATTTTCCCTATTTTCTTTCAATTTAAAGGTGGGAAAGGTGTCGCAACCGCATTTGGTGCCATTGCGCCCATCTCTTGGGGCGTAGCGGGTTTAACGTTAGGGACGTGGTTGTTAGTTTTCTTAATTAGTCGATATTCCTCATTAAGTGCTGTGATCACGGCGCTTCTCGTACCATTTTATGTTTGGTGGCTTAAACCGGAATTTACCTTCCCCGTTGCCTTAGTTTGCTGCTTGCTGATTTATCGCCACCACGACAATATTCAGCGCTTATGGCGAGGCCAAGAAGATAAAATGTGGGGAAAATCCAAAAAGAAATAAATAAAAAAACCTGTCGATAATCGACAGGTTTTCTTTTTATCAAAACGGCTTAGAAATCAACCGCACTTTTAAGTTTTTTCAATGCATTGGCTTCAAGCTGACGAATACGTTCTGCAGACACATTATATTTTGCTGCAAGATCGTGAAGGGTGGCTTTCTCATCATCTAACCAACGTGCTTTGATAATCTCTTGGCTACGTTCATCAAGATTTGCTAAGGCTGTACCTAATTTTTCTGTGGCTTGCTCTTCAAAGTTTTCACTTTCAAGTTCTGCCGCAAAGTTTGAGCTTTTATCTTCTAAATATAAAGAAGGTACATAAGCTTCGTCATCATCGTCTGTTGGCAAATCAAAGCCCACATCAGCCCCTGTCATACGAGATTCCATTTCGATGACATCTTCTTTTGATACGCCAAGCTCATTCGCCACCATATCCACTTCATTTTCATTGAACCAACCTAAACGTTGTTTAGTTTTACGTAGGTTAAAGAACAATTTACGTTGTGCTTTTGTGGTCGCGACTTTCACAATACGCCAGTTACGAAGGACATATTCGTGGATTTCTGCTTATTCGTTTGCTGCTCGAATATAACCTTCGATGCTACCTTGAGGTACTAACATCATTTGAGTTTCTTTATTCATTCTTCTCCTCACAGCATGCGGAGCTAAGCTCCAACTTATTAATCATCTAGTTATAGCACAATATTTAAAATTATTGTAGCTTTAATTTGTTCTATTTGACAGTTTTTAGCGATTAAAAGTTCAAATTTATTACAATAAATTTATCAAACTATTTTAATGGAATGAGTGAATAATTCAATTCTTCCGCGACGACTTTAAACAATAAGTCGATGTTGGGGTGTTTGCCTGGATTTTGTTTCGCATCTTCAACATGCTCTGCAAACCATTCAATGCCTTGTTGTGCGGAAGTGCGATCTAATTTTCCGTTAAATTTTTCTGCTAACGCATGATAAAGACGAAGCGAGCCAAGCTTGCCTGGTGCAGCAGGAATATGATGAATCACGGTTTCACCGTTTAAAATATCCAAACCTGTTAGATGCTCAATGCTTGGTAAAGTCTCTAAAATGTCTTTAAAGTTCATGATTGCTTTCCTCTATAAATTAACTGATGGCTTGCTCTGAATTCACTTCGCCATTTGCGCCCATAAAGCGTACCTCTGGCTGTAAATACACACCAAATTTATCTGCCACGGTTTGACGGATATGATGCGCAAGCTTCACAACATCCTGACCTGTGGCATTACCTTTATTAATCAGTACTAACGCTTGTTGTTGATGAACAGCTGCACCACCGATTTGAAAACCTTTTAAATGGCACTGATCGATTAACCAACCCGCAGCAAGTTTCACAGAACCATCCGGTTGTGGAAAGTGCGGTAGATTTTCAACTTGTTTTTGGATTTTCGCAAATTGCGCTGCACTCACCACAGGATTTTTGAAGAAACTGCCCGCATTGCCAAATTCTTTTGGATCAGGCAATTTGCTGCGGCGAATATGGCACACTTCATCAAACACTTGTTTTGCCGTCACGGTTTGAGGATCAAAATTCACTAATGAGCCATATTTTAAAATTGGTTGCCAATTTTTGGCTAATTTCAATCCCACTGCCGTAATCACATAACCTTGCGCATAGCGATGTTTAAAAATACTTTCACGATAACCGAATTCACATTCGTTCGCCTGTAAGCGGAATTCTTCGCCTGTGTTGAGATTTAGCACATCTACATAATCGCACACATCTTTAAACTCTACGCCATACGCACCAATATTTTGAATCGGTGCTGAACCGGCACAGCCTGGAATGAGTGCAAGGTTTTCTAAACCATTAATGCCTTGTGAAAGCGACCACTCCACCAACTGGTGCCAATTTTCACCACCATTAACATGCAAATAATGGTAATCGCTATCTTCTGTATGCTGAATACCCGATAAACGATTAATAATCACCATCCCTTGAAAATCTTCTAAAAACAGCATATTGCTGCCTTGACCTAAAAATAAGACAGGGAGATTTTCAGCTTGCGCTTTTTGCCAAGCTTGTTGGATTTGTTCAATCGATGTAGCTTCAATGATTTCACGTGCATTTGCCGGAATATTGAAGGTGTGAAACGGTTGTAAACTTTGCATTAACTTTCCTTAAAAAAACGTGTGAGGAAGCGTGATTTTAACCATCGTACCACCTTGCTCCCTTTTTGAAATTGTAAGCTGAGCATTTAATTGGCGACTGCGTTCAGTCATAATATTTAAACCATAATGCCCTTCTGGCTCGTCTAACGTTGGAATCCCCACGCCATTATCTTGCACAAGAATCTCGTATTCCCCTTCTGCATTGATATGCGCTTTCACCTCAATCAACGTACCTTTTGAGTGTTTGATCGCATTCAACGTTGCTTCACGCACAATTTGCAGAACGTGCACTAATTCTTGTGGATTTAAACTTTGCGATGGCAAACTGCAGTCCACAGTCATTTGCATCTTCGTTTGCGAACGCAAGCTTTCGATAACTTGCTCCAAAGCAACCTGTAGGTTGGCTTCTTGTACCGTTAAACGGAAGGTCGCTAATAATTCTCGTAATTGAGAATAACCATCTGATAAAGCTTGTTCAAATTCTCTAATAATCGCAATGCTTTTCTCTTTTGATTCCTCGTCTTCTTTCTTCAAATTATGCTTTAATAGCGTTAATTGAATTTGTAAGAAAGACAGCACTTGCGCCAATGAGTCATGTAATTCTCTCGCAATAATTGACCGCTCTTCCATCAATAAGAGTTGCTCTTGCTGGCGTTGCGTTTTGTGTGAATACAACGCTTTTGCCACCATTTGCCCTAAGTTTTTCATCATGCGTGGATCAGGACAAGGCAAACCGGCTTGCCACGAGAGCACCGCCAAGTTTTCATTTTCAATAGAAAGTTCTTCAACTTGAAGTGATTGTTTAGGATCTTTTTGACCAAAAGAAATTTCCCAATGTTCTGAGCCGAAAATTTCTAACTCAATGTAGCGTAAATGTTCGCTAACACGAATATGATTGAGCACTTGGCTGAGAATTTTATCATTAATCTTCGTGGGCGTAAGTAACTGTGAACTTTGATACAATGTGGTTAAAGAGCGGTTCGTTTGACGCAACTTTTGGGTTTTCTCATTAACGGCATCTTCTAAACGTGAGTAAAGCCGCCCTAATTCTGAGGACATTTGCGTAAACACTTTCGCTAAAACCCCCAGTTCATTATTGCTCGCGGTATCTAGCGGAATATGATTAAACTGGCCCATTTGTACTTGCATACTGGCTTTGGTCATCAGCTCTAGCGGCTTCACCACTTCACGCTTCATATACCAAATGACATAAGACACCATGGCTAAAATAAGCAACATCGAAATACACAGCACCGAAACCGCAATAATCCATTTCTTTTCAGCAAAACGTTGTAATTCCAACACGAAATCATCCACATCTTGCACATAACTTTTCAGTTCAGCATGATATTTCTCGATTTGATGGCTACTCGCTAAATCAGACATCATCATCCAGCGTTGAAGGATTTTTTGATAAGACGCTTTTATCCCTGAAGGCGCAAAAAGCTGATTCTGCACAGTAAGCAAGACGTGAGCGTTGAGACTATCTTGATAACGCACTAAATTCTGTTCAACCGTATCCGGTGAACGTTCCATTTCCGTTAATAGTCGATAACTTTGCATACGCAAAGAACCGGAAATATTAATCGCTTCCGCATCCGATTTATTACTAGCCATCACGAGTTTAACTCTGGCACTAAGAAGACCGTCGCCACCATGTCAATCACATAAATCACTGCCAAGAAAGCAATCGCAATACTAAATGAATATGCTGAAACAACTGCGCCTACAACAACTGGCCCAAAACCACCTACGGCACGACCTAAGTTAAATAACACATTTTGTGCTGTTGCACGTGCTTCTGTCGGATAGGCTTCGGCCATTAATGCGCCATAACCGCCCATCATGCCGTTGACAAACATCCCTAAGAATGCGCCCGCTACCAACATCGCGGTTGGGTCGGTTAATTGAGAATAAGTGATAATGCTGATTACCGCGCCAAGTTGGAATAATAAGAAGCTTGGTTTACGTCCGATTCTATCGGCGAGACGACCAAAAATCCAAATCCCTGCCATCATGCCGCATACGGTGACTGCCGTCCATAAACCCGATTTCGTTAAACTAAAGCCAAGTTGTTTAGATAAGAAGTTTGGCATCCAAATCATAATGCCGTAGTAACCAAAGTTTTGTACAGAAGTTAAAACTACTACACCAAGACTCACTTTTGTGGTCGCTTTATCTTTTACTAAAAGTTTGAAAGATTCCAGTTTGGAGATTTTTTGGGTTGAAAGTGCGGTCTGTTTTTGCGAGAAAATTTCAGGTTCATGTAAACGAACTCGTAAATACCAAGCAACAAATGCCGGGAAGATACCAACAACAAACATACCACGCCAGCCGATATGTGGAAGCAATACCGGTGTAAGTAATGCAGCGGCTAACACACCGAATTGCCAACCTAATGCCACATAAGAAGCCGCTTTTGCGCGGTGTTTGGCTGGCCAAGCTTCAATGGCTAATGCCATACCGATACCAAATTCACCGCCTAAACCGATGCCTGCAATGGTACGATAAATTAATAAATCCCAGTAGCCTTGTGCGATTGCGCATAAACCGGTGAATACAGCGAAGAGTACGATGGTCCAAGTTAGCACACGGACACGCCCGTAACGATCACTTAATGCGCCAAATACGATACCGCCCACCACAGCGCCAACAAGCGTCCAAGTGACTAATGAGCCAGATTGTGCGGGAGTTAAATTAAGATCGGCCGAAATGGCACTAAGCATAAATCCAAGAATAAGAAGATCGAATCCATCCATCGCGTAGCCGACAGCAGATCCAATCAAGGCTTTCCAGCCATATTGATTGACGTTTGTCATGATTGAGGTCCCTTTTGCTACTCACGGGTAGCGTTTAAAGTGAAATGATGAGGAAAGAAATTTTCCGACGCGTAGTTTAGAGAAATTGACGGGATTTTGCAAGAATGAGAAAAGCAAAGTGCGGTTGATTTTATTCAAGTTTTTATTTTTTCAATAAAATTCGAATCAATAAAGCAATGGCTGCCGCATCATCCACCAAACCTAATGGGCCAAGCACCGCTTCAGGCAAAATATCAATGGGACTGAACAAATAAATCAGAATGATGGCGATTTTAATTAACTTCGTTTTATTCATACTCATTGGACGAAAAGAAAAAGATCGGGTAAATTCTACAACTTATCCGAATGGTGAATCATCACAAAACGCTCCCAAAGCTGCTCTTCGCTTTCTTGATGCTCAGGATCTGGCTTGATGCAGTTTGTAATCGGGCAAACTTTTTGGCAGGTTGGCGTGTCATAATGACCAATAAAAGCAAAATTGACAAAATTTAAACAGGATTTTTATGAAAAAACAGGTTTCCACTCTTTCCCTTATTGCCCTTGCCGCATTTAGCATTTGGCAATATTTCACTGAACACAAAAAAGACACCAAATCCGCCCCAACAACCACACAGCAACAAACTCAAAGTGCGGTCAAAAATACCAACGATTTTGGGAATTATGATGTCATCATGCGTGATGATGCTATTGGTCAAAACAAGAATGCCCCTGTTGATTATTATATGTTGGCCTTATCTTGGTCGCCTGCATTCTGTGAAAAACAACGTGCGCAATATGGCAATAATTTACCAGAAGCTTATTTCAAACAAGAGAAAGCATTATTTGAATCACTCTCCTTGCCAAACGAACAATTAAGCCGTAAAGAATTATTTCAATGGATGAAGCAGAATAATCCACAACTAAAAGGCGTTTATTTAGGCGCGAGCCATAATGAATTATTCATTTGCTATGATCGCCAATGGCAAGTAATCGATTGCCCTAAATAAGCATAATTCGCTTTTTTATTTGATCTACATCGTTACAACCTAGTAAGATCTAGGTATAATGTCCCAGTTTAATTTTAACTAACCCAAGAGGAAAGCTTATGTCAGTAATCAAAATGACCGACTTAGATTTAAAAGGTAAACGTGTATTTATTCGCGCGGACTTAAACGTACCGGTAAAAGATGGCAAAGTGACATCTGATGCGCGTAAGAAGGCGAAATCGTTGTTTTAGAAAACGTACGTGTAAACAAAGGTGAGAAGAAAAACGATCCTGAATTAGGTAAAAAATATGCCGCACTTTGCGATGTTTTTGTAATGGATGCATTCGGTACAGCTCACCGTGCACAAGCGTCAACTTACGGCGTAGCGGAATTTGCACCAGTTGCTTGTGCAGGTCCATTACTTGCAGCAGAATTAGATGCATTAGGTAAAGCATTAAAAGAACCTGCTCGTCCGATGGTTGCGATCGTAGGCGGTTCTAAAGTTTCCACTAAATTAGAAGTATTAAACTCTCTTTCAAAAATTGCTGACCAAATTATCGTGGGTGGTGGTATTGCAAACACTTTCATCGCAGCAGCTGGTCACAATGTGGGTAAATCGTTATATGAAGCAGATTTAATCCCTGTAGCAAAAGAATTAGCAGCAAGCACTGATATTCCAGTTCCAGTTGATGTACGTGTTGGTACTGAATTCTCTGAAACTGCACCAGCAACAGAAAAATCAGTAACCGAAGTGAAAGATGATGAATCTATCTTCGATATCGGTGATAAATCTGCAGAACAATTAGCTGAAATCATCAAAAATGCAAAAACTGTCTTATGGAATGGTCCAGTTGGAGTGTTTGAGTTCCCTAACTTCCGTAAAGGTACTGAAATCATTTCTCACGCGATTGCAAACAGCGATGCATTCTCTATCGCAGGAGGTGGTGATACTTTAGCGGCTATCGATTTATTCGGTATTGCAGATAAAATCTCTTACATCTCTACCGGTGGTGGTGCATTCTTAGAGTTCGTTGAAGGTAAAGTATTACCAGCAGTAGAAATTCTTGAAAAACGTGCTAACGGTTAATTAAATGCTTTCTATCCCCTCTGCTCAGAGGGGATAAATATTGATTCTTCAAACGGAGGAATTTTTCCTCCCAAACAAAAGGAAACACAACTATGGCTAAATTATTAGATATTGTAAAACCTGGCGTAGTAACAGGTGAAGATGTACAAAAAATCTTTGCTTATGCCAAAGCAAACAACTTCGCGATCCCAGCAGTAAACTGCGTGGGTTCTGACTCCGTAAATGCTGTATTGGAAACCGCTGCACGTGTGAAAGCACCAGTAATTATCCAATTTTCAAACGGTGGTGCAGCTTTCTACGCAGGTAAAGGTATCAAACCAACAAGCGGTGCACGTCCAGA
>JAGZXE010000101.1:0-4922 GCA_018378615.1 Parahaemophilus parainfluenzae | reverse complement strand
GGCAAAAGAATTAGCAGAATGCGAACCAATGCTCGCCAGCTTTTTCCATTCCACCATTTTAAAACATCAAAATCTTGGCAGTGCCTTGAGTTATTTACTTGCGAATAAACTGGCCAACCCTATCATGCCCGCAATTTCGCTGCGTGAAATTATTGAAGAAGCCTATCAAGCCGAGCCCAATATCATTGATTGTGCTGCTTGTGATATTAAAGCCGTGCGCCACCGCGATCCTGCTGTGGAATTATGGTCAACCCCATTACTTTATTTAAAAGGTTTTCACGCCATTCAGAGTTATCGTATTACCCATTATTTGTGGAACCAAAATCGAAAAGCACTCGCACTTTATTTACAAAATCAGATTTCAGTGGCTTTCGATGTAGATATTCACCCTGCGGCAAAAATTGGACACGGTATTATGTTTGACCATGCTACTGGTATTGTTGTAGGCGAAACCTCAGTGATTGAAAATGATGTGTCTATCTTGCAAGGCGTCACCCTGGGTGGTACAGGTAAAGAATCCGGCGATCGCCATCCAAAAGTACGAGAAGGCGTAATGATTGGAGCGGGCGCAAAAATTCTCGGCAATATCGAAGTGGGCAAATATGCCAAAATCGGCGCCAATTCTGTTGTACTTCAACCTGTGCCGGAATATGCCACCGCAGCAGGTGTGCCTGCTCGTATTGTCGGCAAAGACAAAGCGGCAAAACCAGCATTTGAAATGAATCAATATTTTATCGATGATGATATAAATCTAAATATTTAAGGAATCGATATGATTAACAAAGACACCCAACTTTGTATGTCCCTTTCTGGCAGGCCGGGCAATTTTGGCACAACATTCCATAACTATCTGTATCAAAAACTCGGGCTTAATTTTATCTATAAAGCCTTTACTAGCACTGATATTGAAAGCGCCGTCAAAGGCATTCGTGCTCTTGGTATTCGAGGTTGTGCCGTTTCGATGCCTTTCAAAGAAAGCTGCATGCCATTTTTAGATGAAATCTCGCCTTCTGCGCAAGCCATTCAGTCTGTGAATACCATTGTGAATGATCAAGGTTTTCTTCGTGCTTACAACACCGACTATATTGCCATTGTTAAACTTATCGAAGAATATCAATTAGATAAAAAGAGTAGAGTGATTGTACAAGGCAGTGGTGGTATGGCAAAAGCCGTCGTCGCAGCCTTTAAAAACAGTGGATTTGAGCATCTTAAGATTTTTGCTCGAAATGAAAAAACGGGTAAAAATTTAGCCGCACTTTATGGCTATGAATATATCTCATCTTTAGACAATCAATCGGCAGACATTTTAGTCAACGTTACGCCAATTGGGATGAAAGGTGGAAAAGAAGAATTTGATCTCGCCTTTCCTGAAAATCTTATTCAACAAGCTCAAACTGCTTTTGATGTGGTGGCGCTTCCTGCTGAAACACCGTTTATCCAATTTGCTCAACAGCAAGGTAAACAAACCATTTCTGGTGCAGAAGTGATTGTGCTACAAGCTGTTGAACAATTTGAGCTCTACACAGGTATTCGGCCAGATGACCAATTAGTTGCTGAAGCTGAAAAGTACGCAAGAAATAATTCGTAAAATGTAATTTTTTGAATATTTCTCTAACACAAATATCCCAATGTATACTTAAATATCACTTAAAGGTTAATAATAAACATTGCTTACTGGAAAAGTAAAAGAAAGAAAGCGTTATATAAAAAAATTAAAGAAGATATGAAAAAATCTAAAAAAAACAATAATCTTCAAAATATATATAATATAGTTAATGCTATTTTACCTATTATGTCAATAGCAAGTTTGCTACTGGGAGGAATAACAGCATTTATATATTTAAAAACAATAAATCACGTAAATTTATTGTCATCTTTCACGCTAATAGATTTTTCATCAATATCAGTGTTTTGGTTTGTGATAATTTTTTATACATGGATTATGACTCATTCTATTTCATTTATGAACATTTATATTTTAAAGGAAGAAAAAAATAAAATAAAAATAAATAGAAAATCAATATCATTCATAATTATATATATGACAGGAGTTATATGCCTTATACTTTTAATTAAACACGCATACACATGCATAAATAATGGAAATGAACAATACTCATTTTGGTTTAACCCAGCAATTATAATATCAATATGGATTTATATATTATATATAATATTTAAAAATGTTAATAAATATTACTCTGGTTCACTACCATATAGAATTACAACACACATAATAATATCAATATTCCCAGTAATATTTATTCTCATACCTCTATATCTTATATATAAATCATCTTATAACTATACAGATGATTTCTTTTTAACAATACTAATCTCTCTAGCGATACATAGCATACTAGGAAACTTTATAACTATAGATATCAAAGATAGGAAATTTAAAGATGCATCATATAAAGCGATTATATCAATTATATTGATAACATTTTCTATAATAATTCCATCACAATTACTTGGAACTAATTTTAGCTATAGCATTATTTCTTTCTTAGGTAAAGCTGATAAAACCATAAATCCTTATATAATAGATATAGAATTTATTTCAAGACAAGGAATAAAGCTAAAAAAACCTGTAAAAGATAACAATATTTATTGTGTAAAAGTAATGTTTAACTCTGGTGAAAAATATATTTTCACAGAAAATAGTGAGTCTCCTAATACAGACTCAAAGTATTATGAAATACCAAGTAAGAATATAGAGCTATATCAAGGTGATATTACATGTGAGAAAAATAATAAATAAAGAAAGTAATAACTAAAAAATAAACCGCACTTTTAAAAAGTGCGGTTCTTTTTATCTGAGTTTTACGCTAACAATTTTCTTGCTGCTTCCACCACTACAGATACTGCTTTTTCTTCTGTATCTTTCATGGTGGCTTCATTTGGAATTTCTTGTTGTGTACGGTTCACAATCACACCAGCTACCATACCTGCTCGTAAGCCAAGGGCATTACACATCGTAAATAATGTGGCTGACTCCATCTCATAGTTCATTACGTTGAGATCTTGCCATTGTTTTAACAAGCCTTGGTAATCACGATACACTTTACCACTGTAAGTATCATAACGTTCTTGACCTGGATAGAAGGTATCTGAAGAGGCTGTAATTCCTACAAATGGCTCAATGCCTTTTTCTTTAGCTGCATTGAAAAGTGCCGTAGTACATTCAAAATTTGCCACTGCTGGATATTCAATTGGGGCAAAGTGACGGCTTGCACCATCAAGACGAACCGCACCCGTTGTAATAAGAATATCGCCCACATTAATATGCGGTTGAATCGCACCCGTTGTGCCAATACGTAAGAATGTACGCACACCAAGCTGAGCCAGTTCTTCCACACAGATAGATGTAGAAGGGCCACCAATACCGGTTGAACACACCACCACCGGTTGACCATTTAAATAGCCTAACCAAGAAGTGAACTCACGTGTACTTGCAAGAAACTCAGGGTTATCAAGTTTTTTAGCAATACGTTCGCTACGTGCAGGATCCCCTGGTACGATAGCGAGTGTAGCACCTTTTAATTGTGCTTTAGTCAGGTTTAAGTGAAATACATCAGACATAACAATCTCCTTTTTATCATTCTTGCCGCAAAGTGCGGTCAAATTTTCGTTATTTTTTCAATGCGCCTAAAATACCACGCATGATTTGTTTAGTCACTTCATTACGAATATTGCGACCGACTGATTTTGCCACGCTATTCACAATTTGTTCTGTCGGTGAAAGTTTATCCCCGCGTTTTTGTGTTCCAAAAATCATACGGCTTAAGCTACCAAATAAACCGCTTTCTTCCTCTTGCTGCGCTTGTTCAGCTTGTTTTTGTTGTACTGCCGCTAAATCCGCTTGCGCATTTAACACTTCGAAAGCTGACTCATTATCCACGTAATCTTTATAGAATGCATAAAGATCATCGTCTTTCACCCAAGCAGCTCGCTCTTCTTCAGTAATCGGGGCAAGTTGGCTTTTCGGCGGATAAACATACGCCACTTCAACGGGCGCTGGCATGCCTTTTTCATCTAAGAATGAAATCAATGCTTGGCCTACACCTAAAGTTGAAATGGTTTCCACCACATTGACAGCAGGATTTGAACGGAACGTTTCCGCTGCAGATTTCACTGCTTTTTGATCGCGTGGCGTAAAGGCACGTAACGCATGTTGTACGCGGTTACCCAATTGACCTAATACGGTATCCGGTAAATCTAATGGATTTTGGGTCACAAAATAAATCCCTACCCCTTTAGAACGAATCAAACGAACTACTTGTTCCACTTTGTCCACCAACACACTCGGTGCACCATCAAAAAGTAAGTGGGCTTCATCGAAGAACATCACAAATTTTGGTTTATCTGGATCGCCCACTTCCGGCAATTGCTCAAATAATTCAGACATCAACCAAAGCAAGAATGCACTATACATTCTTGGAGAATTAATTAATTTTTCAGAATTTAAAACATTGATCACACCACGACCATCACGAGTTTGTAACCAATCTTCAAGATTTAATGCAGGTTCACCAAAAAGATTGGTTGCCCCTTCATTTTCAAGGGTCAGTAAAGCACGTTGAATCGCGCCCACACTCGCAGCTGATACGTTGCCGTATTCTACTTGGAACGATTTGGCGTTTTCTGCCACAAATTTAAGCATTGCGCGTAAATCTTTTAAGTCGATGAGTAACAAGCCTTTGTCATCTGCCACACGGAATACGAGGTTTAATAAGCCTTCTTGAGTTGCGTTTAAATTTAATAAACGGGAAAGTAATAATGGTCCCATTTCAGAAATCGTGGTACGAAGCGGAATACCGGTTTCACCGAATACATCCCAAAATGACACAGGATAGCCATTTAAATAACTCTCGCCACCTAAATCAAATTGCTCAATGCGTTCCGCCACTTTGCCACTG
>JAGZXE010000100.1:0-4929 GCA_018378615.1 Parahaemophilus parainfluenzae | reverse complement strand
ATCCTTGCCCTGAAATCAGGACGGCAATTTTTTTCATATTATTCTACATAAAAGAAGGGCGAACCTTTCATTCTGAAATTTTCGCCCTGAAATGGAAAATTGAAATTATTTAATAATAACTTGTGGTTCGTTATCTGTCGCACTTTCGATATGGCCGATCAACCATGCATTTTCACCGGATTGTTTTAAAATTGCTAAAGCGGTTTCCACTTGCGATTGCGGTAATGCAATCACCATACCCACGCCACAGTTGAATGTGCGATACATTTCATAGGTTTCAATGTTGCCTTTTTCTTGTAACCATTTGAACACCGGTTGCCATTCCCAGCTACTTTCATCAATAACCGCTTTTGTATTTTTCGGTAATACACGAGGGATATTCTCCCAGAAACCGCCACCCGTTAAGTGCGCAATAGCATGGACTTCGGTTTGTTTGATTAACGCGAGAACAGATTTTACATAGATTTTTGTCGGAGCAAGCACTTGTTCACTTAATGGACGACCATCTAACTGTTCAGTGGCTGGATTTACGCCAGCAACATCAATGACTTTACGAATTAAAGAATAACCGTTTGAATGTGGACCACTTGAACCAAGTGCAATTAAGGCATCTCCCACTTTAACTTGGCTACCATCAATGATTTCTGATTTTTCAACAACGCCTACACAGAAACCAGCAAGGTCATAATCACCAGCGTGATACATACCTGGCATTTCAGCGGTTTCGCCACCCACTAATGCACAACCAGATTGTACACATCCTTCTGCGATGCCTTTGACCACATTTGAAGCAACATCCACATCAAGTTTTCCTGTCGCGTAGTAGTCTAAGAAGAATAAGGGTTCGGCACCTTGCACAACTAAATCGTTAACACACATTGCAACCAAATCAATACCGATGGTATCGTGTTTTTTTAAGTCAATGGCTAAACGTAATTTGGTTCCTACACCGTCTGTACCTGATACGAGGATAGGTTCTTTATATTTGCCCGGAATAGCACATAATGCACCAAAGCCGCCTAATCCGCCGATGACTTCAGGACGAGTAGTTTGTTTCACGTGTGGTTTAATACGTTCAACTAATTCATTACCGGCATTAATATCCACGCCTGCATCTTTATAACTTAATGATGGTTTGCTCACAATGTTATCCTATATTTTTAGGTTAAATGATAAAACGGCGTGATTGTATCAGATTAAGCAAACGTTTGCGATAGTGATTTAATTGGGTTTTAACTAAAAAATAACCGCACTTTATTTTCAATGATAAAGTGCGGTTATTTTTTAACGTGCTTTTAGCGATTCGCTAATTCAAAAATCATCGCTTCAGCTTGGCAGCTAAATGTAAAGCGAGCTGTTAAATTTGCGCCATTTTCAGTTTCTGTGATTTCACTTTTAATTTCGCAAGGATCGCTTTCTGTTTTGCGAGCTTTTTCAATGAAACGATTAAGTGCAGCTTCAGCTTCAGCTTTATTCGCATAGGTTTGATGAATATCAACAGAACAATCTGAACCGTCAATAATCGTACCCACATCAACACAACTACAAGTGAGAGATTCTTCTGCTTTGCATGTTACTGTCATAGGATTTCCTTATTTAAAATTAAGATTGGTTCTATTCTAGCATTTTTAAAACGCTCTGCCAAAGTAGCCACATTTTTTTAATTTAAATATCATTTATTTATCACTGGTCGGAACACTTAAAAATTAATCTAAAATAATTTGCACTCTATTTATTGGAGTTTTAGAATCTCGCGGCTTTTTTCATTATTATTAATAACAAAAGGTTCCAAATGAGAAAATTTAATAAAACGCTATTAGCAATGACCACATTGTTAGCAGCAAGCGGTGCAAATGCAGCCGCATTCCAATTAGCAGAAGTTTCTACATCAGGTCTTGGTCGTGCTTATGCTGGTGAAGCAGCAATTGCTGATAATGCTTCAGTGGTTGCAACTAACCCTGCATTAATGAGCTTATTCAAAACCAATCAATTCTCTGTGGGTGGCGTTTATGTAGATTCTAAAATTCACATGAGTGGTCCAGTTACAGTTAATGCGCTAGGTCGTACTGTTGCTGTAGGTTCTGCAGATCATAATAGTGTTGTTCCTGGCTCATTGATTCCGAATATGTATTTTGTAGCGCCAATTAATGACAAATTTGCCATTGGTGGTGGTATGAATGTGAATTTTGGATTAAAAAGTGAATATGAATCAGATTACAACGCGGGAGTATTTGGCGGTAAAACTGATTTAAGTGCGATTAACTTAAATTTAAGCGGTTCATATCGTGTCTCTCAAGGTTTAACTGCTGGTGTGGGTTTAAATGCAGTTTATGCTAAAGCAGAAATTGAGCGTCGTGCTGGTATTTTAAGTGATGCGGTGAAAAATGTTGCACCATTAGTTCCTGCGTTAGTGAGAGCTGGACGAATTTCACCAAACGCAGCTGCTTCTTTAGCAAAATTACAAGGTGTGAATAAAGAAACTGTATTAACCCACTTACAAGATAAAAATGCATGGGGTTTCGGTTGGAATGCAGGTTTAATGTATGAGTTCAACGCAAATAACCGTGTAGGTTTAGCTTATCACTCAAAAGTCGATATTGACTTTGAAGATGATAATGCCGTGAGTGCAAGTCGTACTATTCGTGGGCAAGGCTCTGCTGCAGGTGGTTTAACATTACGTTTACCAGATTATTTAGAATTATCAGGTTTCCACCAAGTTACAGATAATTTGGCATTGCACTATAGCTACAAATTTACACACTGGAGCCGTTTCAAAGAGTTACACGCAACGTTTAATGATGGTGAACTTGCGTTCCATAAAAATGAAAAATATCGTAGCAATTCTCGTTATGCATTAGGTGCAACCTATAATGTAAATGATAAATTAACGCTTCGTGCGGGTATTGCTTATGATGAAGCGGCTGCACCAACAGAGCATGCAAGTGCATCTATTCCAGATACTGATCGTATGTGGTATAGCGTAGGGGCAACTTATAAATTTACCCCTAATCTTTCTATTGATGCTGGCTTTGCACACTTACGTGGTAAAAAAATTCACTTTACCGAAAGCCAATCAATTGGTGGCTTAGCGACAGTAACAGCGAATTATACCTCTAAAGCAAGTGCTAACCTTTACGGTTTAAACTTAAACTACAGTTTCTAATTTGTAAAAAATTTAGCATAATACGCAGCACACCGAATGCATGTTTGGTGTGCTTTTTTCTTATATTACGCCATAAAAAACGAGAGAAAAATGACCGCACTTTTTTATGCTTATATGGAATCACCTATTGGTCGATTATTAATGCTTTCTGATGGTGAAAACCTCACAAATTTAGATTGTGAATTAGAACAAACCACGCCAAATCCAAATTGGATTTTACGAGACGATTTACCACTTTTTGAAAAAGTGCGCAGCGCTTTAATGCGTTATTTTAATGGCGAGCCAGAAAGTTTCTCTAATATCCCTTTATCACCTAAAGGCACTGCATTTCAACAAGCGATTTGGAAAGCATTGCGTCAAATTCCTTATGGCAAAACGGCGAGTTATGGCGGGTTGGCAGAAAGCATTAATAATCCCAAGGCAGTGCGAGCTGTTGGCGGTGCAGTAGGAAGTAATCCCATTAGTATTATCATTCCATGTCATCGTGTATTGGGGAAAAAATGTGAAATCACTGGTTTTGGTGGTGGATTGCCGGCAAAACGTTTTTTATTGAAATTAGAGAATATTCCTTACATCGACAAAGGCGTAGAATACGTTAAACCAAAATTATTGAAGAAATACCACGAATGATCCCACAAACCGAACAAGCCTTATTAGAAAAAGCACAATCTATTGCGGGGTTAACCTTTGGTGAACTTGCAGATGAATTAAATATACCCGTTCCGCCTGATTTAAAACGCGATAAAGGTTGGGTTGGAATGTTGCTTGAAACCGCTTTGGGGGCAACTGCTGGTAGTAAAGCAGAGCAGGACTTTTCCCATTTAGGCATCGAATTAAAAACCTTACCCATTAATGAAGCTGGTTTTCCGTTGGAAACCACGTTTGTGAGCCTTGCGCCTTTGGTGCAAAACTCAGGAGTAAATTGGGAAAATTCGCACGTTTGTCATAAATTATCGAAAGTCTTGTGGATTCCTATTGAAGGTAGTCGAGACATTCCTTTGCGTGATCGCCATATTGGTCAGCCTATCTTATGGCAACCTTCGGTTGAACAAGAACATCAATTACGCCAAGATTGGGAAGAGTTGATGGATTATATTGTGCTCGGAAAGTTAGATCAGATTACGGCGCGTATTGGTGAAGTCATGCAGCTGCGTCCAAAAGGCGCCAATAGTAAAGCCATTACGAAAGGCATTGGAAAAAATGGGGAAGTGATTGATACCTTGCCGCTGGGATTTTATTTACGGAAAGAATTTACGGCAGGCATTTTAAACGCTTTTCTAGATAATAAAAATGGGTGAATCATCACCCATTTTTATTTCTCTTCACTTTGAAAAACACGGAAAAATCCCACCGCACTTTGTAAAGTCTCACCATAAAAAATGAGTGGAATACGATTTCGTTGCCAAGGCGGAACACCGAGCTCTTGCCAAATTTTTTTCATGGTTTCGGCAGGACGATTATGTTGGCGTTTTACTTTGCCAGTATAAGCAAATCGTATTTGAATCGGCTCTTGAGTATCAGCAAGTTGAACCTGTTTTTCGTTCCAATTGACTAAAATGCCTTTCGCCTTGTGGGTTGCATAAATTGTACCAAGATTATCTGGCAAGGTAATCTGTTGATTTAACGGCATATCAAGACAAGTTTGTGACAAATCAGTGAATTTTCCCGTTAAATAGAGACATTGTTGATAACGGCGAATAATATGTTCCCCAAGTTGAAATAGTGGAGAGGCATCCGCTTTAGCCTTAATCACATCATCAATAATA
>JAGZXE010000099.1:0-4943 GCA_018378615.1 Parahaemophilus parainfluenzae | reverse complement strand
AGAACATATTCAAACGACGGTTAAAAATGCGAAATTAGCAAAACAACCGAAAGTGTATGTAGAGTTCGGTCGTGGTGGCCCAGCTGAACAAGGGATGACATTCTTCTCAAGCATGTGGGGCTCAATGATTAGCCTTGTAGGCGCAGAAAACGTTGCTCCTGCAGAAATTGGTAAATGGGGTACATTAGCTGCTGAAAAAGTATTAGCCGCAAAACCAGATGCGATTATTATTACAGGCCGTGAAACTGAATTGAAGAAAAATCAAGACGGTATGGTAATGGGCTTTGGTATTGAAAAAGCAGAAGCAGAACGTCGTTTAAACGCATTTAAACATCGTGCAGGTTGGGCTGAATTACCGGCAGTGAAAAACAACCGTGTTTACGCAGCCTATCATGCGAATTCTCGTACTCTATCAGACAGTGCTTCAGTTCAGTTTGTGGCTAAAGCCGCTTATCCTGATCTGTTTAAAGATTTAGATCCGCAACAAACTTACTTAAACTTCTATAAAAACTACTTACCGGTTACCCCGGAAGGTACGATTTATCTTTTCCCTGAAACCAAATAAAGGAAACGTTAATTAATGAAAAACAATTCTGTTGTAGCAGATATTGTGGCTAACCAGCGTAAGCTTGAACGCAAACGCTGGTTTGTTATTTTATCTTTTCTTGTGATTGGCGTGGTCAGTCTTATTCTCGACGTGATGACAGGCCCAGCGATGCTATCGGTATCGGAAGTCGTGAATGCGTTATTCGGTATCGGTGAAGTCGATAAAATGACTAACAATATTGTGCATAATTTACGTTTACCGATGGCATTGATGGCGCTTGTAGTGGGGGCAACATTGGCTGTTGGCGGGGCAGAGATCCAAACCTTATTAAATAACCCTATGGCAAGTCCTTATACATTAGGACTCGCTGCAGCAGCAGGTTTTGGGGCTTCTGTTGTAATTGCTTTTGGAAGTTTTGGTTTACCGGTACAAGTTGCAGTGCCAATTGGTGCGTTTGTCATGACCATGCTCGCGTCTGGGATTCTTTTCTTGTTTGCGTCTAAACGTCGTTTTAATTCTGAAATGCTCGTACTGGTAGGGATTGCATTGCTCTTTATTTTCCAATCCTTACTTTCATTAGTACAATTTATTTCAGCTCCCGAAGTCTCGCAACAAATTCTGTTTTGGCTATTCGGTAGCTTAAATAAAGCCACGTGGCAAAGTTTAATCATCATTATTGTCGTCACCACAATTTGTGTCGCATTACTTTCCAAAGAGCTTTGGAAATTGACCGCACTTCGTTTAGGTGAAGATCGTGCAGCGAGTCTTGGCATCAATTTGCAAGTATTACGTATTAAGGTTTTAGTTCTTGTCGCTATGATGACGGCGACAGCAATCAGTTTTGTGGGCGTGATTGGCTTTATCGGCCTAGTTGCGCCACATGTTGCTCGAATGTTACTTGGTGAAGATCAACGTTTCTTCTTACCGGGCGCGATGTTAGTCGGTGCGGCATTCTTATCCCTTTCTTCGGTATTATCCAAAGTTATTATCCCTGGTGCATTATTCCCAGTGGGGATTGTTACCTCGTTTATTGGGGTGCCTTTCTTCTTTTGGATTATTTTAAATAACAAGAGGGGACAATAATGTTAGAATTAAAGAATCTTACGGTAAAACGAGGTGATCTCACCGTTGCTGATCACATTAATGTCCGTTTTGAGGAAGGCAAAGTGTATACGGTGCTTGGGCCAAACGGCACGGGAAAATCCTCCATGCTGAAAACTATTTTTGGTGAATTGCCACATGAAGGAATGATTACCTATCAAGGCAAACAGCTAGAACGGACGAAGTTAGCGGATTGGCGTAAACCAATTGGCTATATGCCTCAAGATAGCCGGGTAGATGCAAGCTTGACCGCACTTGAAGTTGTCCTTTTGGGACGAATGGATAGTCTAACGATGCGAGTGAGCGATGAGCTTCTCACTGAAGCTGCAAGTATTATGGCTCAATTAGGTATTGGTCATTTAGCCCATCGTGATATTCTGAATCTCAGTGGTGGACAGCGTCAAATGGTGATGTTTGCTCAGGTTTTATTACGTGAACCACAGATTTTAATGTTAGATGAGCCAGTGAGTGCGTTAGATATGCATCATCAGCTTAATCTCTTAGAAGAAGTTTACACCTATACGAAACAGAAAAATCTGATTACTATAATGGTATTACATGATTTAAGTCTTGCCGCTCAATTTTCAGATGAGTTGATTTTACTTGGTGAAGGTAAAGTGCAAGGCGTAGGCGATGCACATCACGTTTTACAAGTAGAAACGATTAATCGTTTATATCGTGTAAACGTTGAATTATTACAATGTAGTGTCGGTTTGCCGGTGGTTCGTCCACAGCGTAAATCAGCACATTCTTAAGAAGGAAATGAAAATGAAAAAAATTGCACTTGCAGCATTATTAGGATTAAGTTTTGCTGCTCAAGCCGCACATTATGATATCAAAATGTTGAATTCAAATAGTGAAGGCTCAATGGTTTTTGAACCGGGCTATTTAAAAGTACAACCAGGTGATACGGTGACATTCCGTCCTGAAAATAAAAGTCATTTTGTGCATAGCAAAGCGATTCCTGAAGGTGCTCAAAAATTCCAATCTGAAGAAGATCAGGAACTCACAATCACTTTAGATAAAGAAGGTGTTTATGTTTATACCTGCCCAGTACATCGCTCAATGAATATGAATGGTGTGATTCAAGTGGGTGATAATCTCCCAAACAAAGAACAAGCTGAGAAAGTGGTGAAAGATCTTGAGAAGAAATCCATGACGAACAAAGGTCGTCTTGAAAAATATTTTGCTCAAGTAAAATAGTCGCTGAAATCGATGCGCCAGTTAAATAATTGGCGCATCTTCTTTATGTTTAAATCCGTTATTATTTACTATGCTTACAATCACCACTTGCAAAACGTATCCTTCAGCCCCTCAAAATCTTATCCCTGTACAAATACAACTTTCTAATCAAGGTATTCCGACTCAATTTTTGCCTTGGCAGGAAACATTACAAAGTCATTTTATTCTGCCTTTAGCAGCATGGGATTATGCGAATTTCTATGATGAATTTACTCAATGGATGAAACAGCATGAGAATGCGTTTATCAATCCTGCGGAATTAATGTTATGGAATAGTCATAAAGGCTATCTATGTGATTTGCAGAATTGGGGCATCAATGTTATTCCAACTATTATTTGCTCAACAAAAACATCTGAAATTTTGACCGCACTTGAACGCCAAGATTGGCCTGAATTTGTTATTAAACCTGCTGTAGGGCAGAGTGGTAATTTGGTAACAAAACTAAAACAAGGTGAAGCATTACCCGATCTTTCTGCGTATGGTGAGCAAGTTGTGTTACAGCCGTTTATTCCTGAAGTGGCGACAAATGGTGAAACCAGTTTAATTTTTTTCAATGGTGTATTTAGTCATGCTATTCGCCGACAGCCCCCTCAAAATGAATGGCGAGCGAATTCACAATATGAAGTTGAAATTATCCCTGTTGAGGTTGAGCGTCATATTATTGAAACAGCACGCCATGTTTTACATAAATTGCCAGAAATGTCCGTCTATGCACGAGTAGATGGAACGATTATTAACAATACATTTTTATTGAATGAATTAGAGTTGATTGAGCCAGCGTTATATTTAGATCGTTGGGAAGGGGCAACAGAGCGATTTGTAGATGTGTTGAAAAGCAGAATACTAAAATAAGCGCATAAAAAAACCTTACTTGTTACAGTAAGGTTTTTTCATCTTAACGATTAATTATTTTGCAGCTGGAGCCGCTGGTGCTGCAGGTGCAAATTTTTGTGCTAAAGCAGCGCTGTCTTGTTGTAGTTTAACTACAGCAGTTTGTAATTTTTGTACTTTTTCTTGGAGAGCTTTAGTTTGAGCTTCTGATGGCGCCTTTTGAGTTGCTAAGCCTAATTGCTCAACTAATAATTCGCTTGATAATGCAAGTACTTCTTTATTTTGATCTTTGATGCTTTTCACTGAAGGTGAAGTGACATCTAATTTATCTAAGCTTGCAATTGCATCTTCAACAGATTTGTTGAAGGTTTTGATTGCTTCTTCGACTTTCTTCTCATCTTTTGCTTGAACCGCAGCAGTTAAATCAGATTGAAGTTTTTGTTGTGCAGTCATTTGCGCTTGAGTTTGTTGTGTATTCCACTCAAGTAATTTGTTGTAGTCAGCTTGTTCTTGAGCAGGCGTTGCTTCAGCAGGTTTAGCCGCTTCAGCAGGTTTTGCTGCTTCTTGTTTAGCTTCTGGCGCAGGCTGAGTAGTTTCAGGTTTTGCTGGAGCTGGTTTATCTGCTGGTTTATCACAAGCAGTTAAGAATAATGCAAATAATGCAGTTGCGCTGATTTTAGTGAATTTGTTCATAAACAATCCTTTATTGATATAAAAAAATTTCTTAGCTTGAAAAAACTAAGCCCTCTTTTAGAGTTCCTATTTTAAAATTAGTTTCGATAAATATCAAAAACTATTTTAGTGTTTGAATATATTCACTTAAATTATGAATATCTTGCTCACTTAAACGTTGTTTTGCAGGGCTTCCTGCACTAGGAATATTTCCCGCCTTTCGTTCTAAAAGTGCGGTTGAAATTTCTTCTGGTTTTAATTGATTAATAATTTTGGATTCACCCATCGCTGGTTTTTCGCCTTGTTTCCCATGACAAGTTGCACAAGAGCGTTTATATACCTTTTCTGCTTTCACTAAGTCAGCTTCGGCAGAAAGGGCTGGAGTCGCAAATAAAAAGCCTAAAACGGGTAAAAGTGTAGAGAGTAAGTAAATTCGTTTTTTCATTTTGGCTAGCCTTTAAATAATTTATCTAAATCTTCTGCGGGAATTGCGCCTTCATATTTAGCCTGAATATTACCTTCAGGTGTAATCACAAAACTTGTTGGCGT
>JAGZXE010000098.1:0-9357 GCA_018378615.1 Parahaemophilus parainfluenzae | reverse complement strand
ATGCGATCTTCTAAAATTTGTTGATTTTGCATAAAATTTCTCTAATTTTTAAAAAAATGTTGTGAATTTGGTCAATCCGATTTAACCTATTCACTATTCCGTTTCTATTATAAAGGATCAAGCAAAATGTTGAAAATTCAAAAGCTTTCTCTTGCTGCACTTATGGTAAGTGCGGTTGTTTCAGGTTCTGTTTTTGCAGAAGATAAAGCAGCGCCAAGCGCAAGCGATGCGTCTTATGCTGTAGGTGCATTAATGGGTAACCAAGTAAAAGATTTAGTGGATGCTCAAAAAGAAGTGATTCAATACGACAATGCGCGTATTTTAGATGGCTTAAAAGATGCATTAGAAGGTAAAGTTGATGTTCGTAAAGACGAAAAAATTCAACAAACCTTAGATGGTATTCAAGAGCAATTAGTGTCTGCAGCGAAAGCAAAAGTAGAGCAACAAGCGAAAGCCGCAAAAGAAGAAGGCGATAAATACCGCGCTGAATTTGCGAAAAAAGACGGCGTGAAAAGCACCAAAGATGGCTTACTTTACAAAATCACTGAAGCAGGTAAAGGTGATGCGATTAAAGCAACAGATACTGTGAAAGTACATTACACTGGTAAATTACCAGATGGTAAAGTATTTGATAGCTCTGTTGAACGTGGTCAACCGGTTGAGTTTAAATTAAACCAAGTAATTAAAGGTTGGACTGAAGGTCTTCAGTTAGTGAAGAAAGGCGGTAAAATCGAATTAGTGATTCCACCTGAATTAGCTTATGGCAAACAAGGTGCAGGCGATTCAATTCCACCTGATGCAACACTTTACTTCGAAGTTGAAGTATTAGACGTTAATCCTAAAAAATAATCCTTAATTCAACCGCACTTTGTCCAAAGTGCGGTCATTTTCCCTACCAGATTTAGAAAATGATACTAACCGATAGACAACCTTTCACCGATGAAGATCGTGCAATTCTGATTTCCTATAAAGCAGTAGTTGATGGCGTGAGCGCGTTGATTGGCGAGCATTGCGAAATCGTATTACATTCTTTGGAAGATATTGAGCATTCTGCGATTTGTATTGCCAACGGGCATAATACCAATCGCCAAGTGGGTTCACCGATTACGGATTTAGCCCTGAAATCCTTGCGTAACATGCAAAGTGAGAGTGTGTCTAAGCCTTATTTCACGCGTGCGAAAGGCAATGTGTTGATGAAGTCTGTGACCATCGCTATTCGAAATGGCAAACAACGCATTATTGGTTTACTTTGTATCAATATTAATTTGGATGTGCCGGTCTCTCAATTTATGCAGGCATTTATGCCAACGCAGGAACAAAATGAAACCTCTTCCGTCAATTTTGCAAGTTCAGTGGAAGAATTGGTGGCACAAACGGTAGAAAAAACCATTGAAGAAGTGAATGCAGATCGCTCGGTTTCGAATAATAATAAGAACCGTCAGATTGTGATTTCACTTTACGAAAAAGGCATTTTTGATATTAAAGATGCGATCAATTTAGTGGCTGATCGTCTCGCGATTTCTCGCCACACCGTGTATTTGTATATTCGTCAAATCAAACAAGAGCAAGAGTAATGAACTATGTTCTCGCCGTGAAAAGTCCCGTTTATGGAAAACAAGGGGCTTTTCTTGCCTATCAATTTGCCCAAGCTTTACTCGAAAAAGGGCATGCCATTAGCCAAATTTTCTTTTTCCAAGACGGTGTGAGTAATGGCAATGGCTTGGTTTATCCTGCCAATGATGAATTTAATCTCACGCAAGCTTGGCAAGCCTTTTCAGCGCAGCATCATATTCCTTTGCATTTATGCGTAGCCGCTTCGCAACGTCGTGGCGTAGTGGATGCACTGACGGCAAAAGAGACTGATAAAACGAATCTAGCAGAAGGTTTTGAGATTACAGGCTTAGGCGAGTTTATTTATTCGTACCTTTAAATTATTAGATTTATACGATATTGAACAGCGCTTTGTCTGCGCCGATTCGCTCGACCAATACAATTTGCAAACAGAACAACTCATTATTTCTGCTGAAAAAATTGACCGCACTCCGCTGATCAATAAACTCAGCCAAGCAGAAAAAGTGTTTACGTTTTAAGGAATATTATGCTTTATACCTTTTCCCAAGCTCATTATTCTGAGACAGACCTTCAACGTTATTTGACTGACATCACGGAAAATGATGCGGTGGTTTTATGGCAAGACGGCGTGTTGCTAGCGGTAAAGTACGGAGAAATGTTTACTCAATGCAAAGGACAATGTTTTATACTGGAACAAGATGTTTTAACACGAAATTTAACCGCACTTTTGCCAGAAAACAATCAAGTGCGGTCAGTTTCATTAACAGATTTGGTGGATTTAACTGCTCAATATTCGCCTCAAATCGCCTTATAGCGGGCGTTCTTTAGGTAACAAGAGCGGTAATACCATAACAGAATAAAGTGCCAAACCTGCGGCCATTAAGCAGGTAATATCCATCGGCATCATTGTTGGCGAACATTAGACCAATAGTGCCGATAATTTGAATAATCAACGGTAAAAGAATAAATGCTTTAAGATATTTTTTCATGAAATGTCCAATTAATAGAAAAACGGAAGCATTGTATCAATCAAATGAAAGACAACCAATCTTTTCCCGTTAATAGTGAAAATAATAAGAAAACAACCGTACTTTGAAATTAAAAGGAGGCATTATTGCCTCCTTTCTCAATTATTTCTTCGCTTTTTTCTCTTTTACAAAGAGTTTTCCATCAAAACGATAATAAATGCGTTCTGAGGTCATTTTCCCGTTACCACAGGTCTCTTCAAATTCATGTACGAGCGGGAAGCTAAAGCGGTTATTTTTCAAGTCGTAATCAAAATAGGCATTTGATTTTGGTAAATCATTATTCGTATATGAGATATACGATACACCAATATTAGAAGTCAGTTCTTTACCTTGAATGAGATTGGCTTCTTCTAAACCTTTTTCCGTAATTTGATAAAATTTCGCGGCGAGTGCATGATGGCATTGACTGTAGATGTCAGCGCTTTCTATAAAATAGTAAGGTTTTCCATTCAATTTAGGGGCTGTTAGGCTGGTTATATCAGAGCCTAACTCATTAAATTCCGCTTTCCAAGTGCCGTTAGGTAACTGATAGCGCCAAATGCTGCCATATTCGTGCATTGTGCCGCCAGATTGCCAATCCCAAGTCAGAATCTGAAGCTTATTGTCTTTTGAAGTGAGCACGCCAACACCCGCTTTAGGTGCTTTTTCCCAAGCGCAGAATTTGCCTTCTAATTTTTCAATTTTGGCTAATGCATCTTTAAAATGTTTCTCTGAAGATTGGTATTTTTCTTCATTGTTTTCGTTATAGCTGCCGTAGGTTTTCATCTCTGAATAACTTGCTGCTAATTCTGTATCAATGATTTCACATTGGTTAGCATAAGCGGCAGAAGAAAAGAGACAAAGGCAAAGTAAGGTTTTTTTCATAGAGCGTTCCTTTTTTAAGATTATTTTCCGCAAGCAGAGAAGGTGATTGTGCAATTCACTGAATTCGTTTTACAGGCTGCCAAGGCTTCTTGTTCAACTTCTTCTCGCTTCATTCTGAACTTGCGAACTGCGGCATATTTTTCAGGGGAATCTCCCGTTGCCAATGCAACACAAGCATGATTAGCTTCTGTCACAATTTGACAATGTTGTTTATTTGCATCATTTGAAGCAAGCTCACAATCCTTTAGTGCTTTATTTTGAGCAGGCTTTATCATATTTCCCTCGCCATAACCAAAAGCACCATTTTGTGGATTATAAGCAATTACACTCCACCAATTAGGAAATTCTAGAATTGGCGGAGGCAGTATTGTTGTTTTAGCTTCGATTGAAGGTGTTGTTGCAAAAGCCGAAACGGATAAAGCACATAAAGCCAATGTAAGTAATTTTTTCATAAGAATCCTTTTGTTAGGGCGTATCTGATACACTCTACATTGATTTTAAGTGTTTATTGATACATATAGTATTTATATTGCGCGTCTAATTGACGAATTTCAATTTGGCAGTTTTTAGCTTTGCTGGCTTGGCAATTTAATAACGCTTCCTGTTCAACTGCGCCACAGATGCCAGAACGAGAGAAGAAGTAAGTCCAATTCCCGTTTTTATCTTTTGATGATGCCATAGCAAGACAGCCATTTAATTGTGTTGCCACCCCTTCGCATTCTCCTCGTTCTGCTTTTTCACAGTGCATTCTGGCATCCATAATCGCCACAGATTCGCCTAAAAAGCCAGTTGACCATCCCCAATCTCCAGTAGCTTTATTGATGGCAATGGCAGCATAGTAGTCAGAACCGACTGGTGGCCCTACTTGCGCATTTGAATATCCCCCTTGCGGAGGGGCTGAATTATAGATAATCATTCTTCCATCAGGACCAATAATTCGACACGTTCCAGTTGCTGGATCAAATTGCCCACCACAGCTATTCGCATAAGGGCTGCAAGCAAGCATCATTAATAGAATTAACCAATATTTTTTCATTTTTGATTCCTTGCGAAAAATCCTGTGAGGTTTGTCTTCTCTTTATTGTAAAAGCATATTACTAAGCAAGGTGTTAGTTAAAAAACTTTGCATCTATACCATATAGCACATCTAAATCATGCTGTGGTAAGAAGTCTTTTTCTTTTACTTGATATTGCACAACTTTGTCATTTTGCAGTACTTTTTTCACTTCGCCTTTACCTTTCCAGCAGAAAGAAACAATCTGATCTTTGGGTCTTTCAATGGTAAGCGTAAAATCCGCAATAGGTTTTGCCCAGTTTGCTCCAGTTTTGAGAATATAACCTAGCTCACGGTAGTATATCCCTTGATTAGATTTTGCTTTTACTGATTTTTTAAATGATGGATCAATACAAAAAGTATCGGCAAACTTTTTATAATCCACGAGATCATGAAGCCCCATGCCAGATCCTAAAAGAGGGAGATATTCGTGCTGAATTTGAGTAATCGAATTGGCTTTAAAGGTTTGTTGCCAGCTATAAATGATTTGTCCACCCCAAAAGACTTCCATATCGACACCCTCGCCATCTTCAGAGTCTTTGTATGAATATTTAGCAAGACGTGGATCCTGACATTTCAAGATTTTCTTATCTGCAGAATCAGATTTACGCAACCAAGGCTCCATTAATTCTTCTTCAGTTAAACCACAGGCACGAAGAATGTCCGTGACATCGTGAGAAACCAATTCTCTTTTCTCTGGATCATCTGCATTTTTGGTTTCGTAAAAGAACGCGCGCACATGAGTCATCGGTTTGATTTCTTTGCCATTTGCATAAATCTTAAAAGAATTGATTAAACTTTGGGTGTCAGCAAAATCACCGTAATCGTGGAGCATCACTTCCGGTAATGGGAATAGCACCGTTTCAGTAATGTCTTTATCGGTCAGATTGCGATATTCATATTTCACCTTAATTTTATCTTGGCTGATAAATAGGTTTTCTTTTTGCATCGCAATATGCTCATTTTTAATATATTCCACACCACCAGTAGAGACCGTTCCCGTACTGTCGTTGGCTTGAGCTATAAATGGAAGACAAAGAATCGTTAAGAGAAGAGACTTTTTCATGATTGGTTTTCCTTGTAAAAAGTAAGAAAAATTTGACCGTTCTTGTAGTAAGAAGATTAAAGTAATATGGGCTTTTACAATTCACGCACGAGTGTGTATGACAGCCGTGCGTGAATTGCTCAAATACGCTACAAGCTAAAATAATTTTTGTTTTGCTTGGCTAATTTTAAAACCGTGTTTTTCTTTATTTGAACAAGTTAATGAATCGCCCGAAGCTGTGCATTGCCAACCTTTGCCTTTAATTGTTTCTCCATCTTTCAAAATTTTTGAGTCTGGTACAGCGGGGGTATCACTTGCACAAACAAGTGAAGCCTTTCCTGTCGCGCCAACAGAAAATAGCTCGCCCCATTCGAATTCACAATCTTTCGGACGCGGTAAAATCGGTTTTCCTTTAATTTTAGTAACACATTCAACTTGGGGGTTTAGACCAGGAAGGTCGCCAGAGCAATAAATAGCGTCATTAGCCGTGCGGAAACTGATGAAAGAGTCTGAGTTTGATGCTGTTTCTATTTGCGGGGTTAAGGCAAAGCTAGAAATAGAGAACGTACATAAAGCGAATACAAATAATTTTTTCATGATGAATCCTTATTGAATGGAGAGATTGGTAAAATGCCTACAAAATTTAACCGCTTGCAACCCCTTTTGAATTGCTAGGTTATGAGTTTACTTGTTTTGTTTCTTACAATAAAGGTAGGATAATAAACTTAACAATAATGGGCATAAAAAATAAATATAAACCGATGAGGTTTGGAATATGCCATCATAATTGGTGCCTTGTAGCCCATTCAAATTAAATAAATATTTCCCGAATACTCCAGCTTCCGCCATCCATAGTAACATCGCAAAGCGACGATAAAAACGTTGAAAAATAGCAAAAAAGAGATAGCTAAAAGTGGTAATGGCAATAAGTTTAAAATAGATATTAATAGAATGATGTAGACTATTAGCCACAGGCTCGTTGAATGCTAAATTATAACCAATGACTTGCACCCAACGCACGCCAAAGTTGAACAAGAAATAAGCACTAAATAACAAGACGATGAAATGAGTTAAAAAAAGTAAAAATTTCATATTGGAATATCTCAAAAGTAGGGAAATATTGCTTTTGTGGACCATAATAAATCGTTAATATGAAGACGATCATACTGTTTATTTAGAATAGATCAATACTTTATTAAAATGCTCAGATAAATGTTTTTCTAAAATACTAGGATATTTCTTAAAGAGATAGGCAAATAATAGACAAATACCTTTATGCCCCGTACTATGTTTCTTTTTCTTTGGTATCGTTTATGACTCGAATTAATCTTGTTCCGCCTGAGGAGCTTTGTGATCAACATCTTTTAGCTGAACATCGTGAATTAACCCGTATTCCTAATGCCGTAGCGAAAGGTAAATATCACTTAAAAGGGCAGCCTGCAGAATATAAGTTAGGTGAAGGGCATGTGCGCTTTTTCTTTAACAAATTGGCGTTTTTAAAGAAACGCTATGATGCATTGCATGCGGAGCTCACCTTATGAATTGTTTAATCTTTCAATTTAATAAAAAATGTACCACTAGGTATGATAGGCAAATAGTTTTTATGGAAATCCATAAAGGTTTTTTGTGGGTCTATGTCTTCAAAAAGTTTTGGGTAAAGTGCTTTTGCCATAAATTGAGCGGCTGCTAGATCACTTAGTGAGCGAGAAGCCGTATGATAAATACCGTAAACACGGTGGTTTTTAACTGCAGGTAAATCTTGCCACCCTGCACGGGTTAAGAAACCTTTTAGGCGTTTTTGTGCATCCTGTTCATTGATGTTTATTCCCATCGCCATCATTTCATCGTTAGTTTCATGCCCCATTTCTGTGCCAGAAATCATAATCACTTCAGGTTGTGCGGCAAGAAGTTGTTCTGGATTAATTGGTCCCCAATTTTCGACAAAAGGCGCGCTTACGTTATCCCCGCCAACAGTTTCAGCAATAGCACCCCACATATTTTTACCAAAGGTAAAGCTATATTCACTAGGACCTTTATTGCCAAATTCTACATAGATTTTAGGTTTAGGTAGGTTAGCCTCTTTTACACGTTTTTGAATATCAGTAATGCCTTGAGCATATTCATCTGCAATTTTATTTGCTCGTTCTTCGGTACCTGCAAGTTGCCCAAAAATCTTTGCGCTTTGGGTGTGTCGTTCTACACTTTGAGCATTAAAATCGACAACAATAATTGGAACGCCAGCTTGTTCTAACTTTGGTAGTTCGGAACCAATAGTTTGATATTGCCATTCTGCAAGAATCAATACATCAGGTTTTAATGCCAAGGTTTTTTCGGTTGAGAAAGTTCCTGTATTTACATTACCAATATCAGCAATATTTTTGAGTTCAGGCATTTTTTCAGAAAACAATGCCCAACTTCCTGGATTAAATTTTTCCCAAAATTCACGTGAGATACCTTTAACATATTTAAAATTTTCAACACCCGTAACAGCAATGTAATCAGGATAGTAAAAGCCTAACACGGCATTTTTTACGGGCACATCAACGTTAACTTCTCGTCCTAATACATCTTTGATTGTTTTTATTTCTGCTTGAGTAGTGATACCAAAAGTCAGTAATAGAACGGCCAAAATTAAACGAATTGTTGATTTTTTTTGCATATAAACTCCTGTCTGAATAAAACATCAGAATATTACCATAAATAAGAATTATTATCAAATTCAGATGTTATAAAGTGATAATACAAGAAATGCTGTTGAAGGGTAAAATAGGCATATATCTAGAAAAAACATATTTCGCATTTAAAATTGGAAGTGCGGTCAAAACTTAGTAAGTTTTCACTTCTCCTTGAGTTGGACTAAAGGAGAAGTGAATGTGGGAGAATTATTTATATTCAACCACGATATCGCTTTCGCTGACGGTATCACCATAAACTGGCAATAAAGTTTTTTCGTAAGCTTGTTTTAAACGACCATCTTTGCCTAAGGTTTGGATTTCGTTATTTAACCAATTTAACAATTCAGGTGCATCTTTGCGAACAGCTGGTGCAATAACATCTTGATCGCCAAAGTTTTTTACGCCAACGGTATAACCTGGATTTTGTTTTGCCCAAGCGAATAAGAAAGTATTGTCATTAGATAATGCATCACCACGGCCATCACGTAAGGCTTCAAAGGTTTCGGTATTTTGTTCAAATTTTAATAACTTCACATCTGGATAGTTTTTGGTGAAGAAAATATCAGCCGTGGTACCTTTATCTACAATTAAAGTTTTGCCTTTTAATTGTTCAAGATCCGTAATCACTGAGCCATCTTTTGAAACGACACCGAGTGCCACTTTCATATATGGATTAGCAAAATCTACCACTTCTTTACGAGCTGATGTCACAGTGAAGTTAGCTAAGATAATATCAACTTTCTTAGAAAGTAAGTATTCAGCACGGTTTGCGGCATCTACTAAAACAAATTCTACTTTGTTTTCATCGCCTAATAAATCTTTACCGATCGCTTTACCAATTTCGACATCAAAGCCTTGGCTTTTGCCTTGTGCATCAACATAACCAAATGGTGGTTTATCGCTAAATACACCAATGCGCACTTTGCCATCTTTTTGTATTTGCTCAAGGCTTGAAACCGTTTTTGCCCCGTCTTTAGCGGGTTCTTTATCATTACATGCAGTTAAGCCAAATGCTAAGGCGGCAGTAGCTAAAAGTGCGGTCAATGTTTTAAATGTTTTCTTCATAGTTTGTCCCTCTCGGTTCATAATTTAAGATATTTAAGAATGTTTTCGCACGAT
>JAGZXE010000097.1:0-5014 GCA_018378615.1 Parahaemophilus parainfluenzae | reverse complement strand
ACCAGAATTATTACTTCCTTGTTTGTCTGCAGTTATGGCTGGCGCAGTATGTGGCGACCACTGTTCACCGGTTTCGGATACAACGATTCTGTCGTCAACTGGGGCAAAATGTAACCATATGGATCACGTCACCACACAATTACCTTATGCAGCAACTGTTGCGACAGCAAGTGCGGTAGGCTACATTGTGGTAGGCTTTACAGAATCAGGTTTAGCTGGATTTGTAACAACAGCAGTTGTTTTAGTGGCTTTAGTGTTTATCGTGAAAAAACGTTAATCATAAACGTGAAAAAGAAAGGGCGTACTGTGTAGTACGCCCTTTTTGTATTTATTGTGGAAATTTAGAGTAATGGACTAAACAAGAAAAATAACCGCTCGATGATTCGATGATAGAAAGGACGATTTATCCATTCTTGCATATCGAGAGCGGAAGAATTCGCTAAATAATTTTCATGGAGTGTGGCAACTTCATTAGCAAAATTACGATCTTCTACGGCAACAGTGATTTCAAAGTTAAGCAGAAAACTGCGTAAATCCATATTTACCGTACCAACGAGTGCAAGCTTGTTATCGATTAACACACTTTTTGTATGGAGAAGTCCTGCTTCAAAATGATAAATTTTGACACCTGCTTCGAGTAAATCATCAAAGAACGTTCGACTCGCCCAACGAACCATCAAGGAATCATTGTTTTTAGGTAAAATAAGCGTGATATCAACACCTCGGAATGCGGCAATACGTAATGCTTCAGCAATATTGTGACTTGGCACAAAGTAAGGTGATGTGATCACAATGCTTTCTCTTGCCGCATAAATAACCGTTGCAAGAGATTGCGCAATTAAATCATCCGGGAACGCGGGGCCGCTCGCAATAACTTGCACAGAATGGGTGTCGTTATCGTCAATCTCCACAAGTGGACAATTTGGCAATAAAAGAGGTAATTCTTCCATGGTTTCAATTTCCCAATCCCAAGCATGTAAGCTGTTTAAAATCGGTGAAACAGGACCGTTGATTCGCACCATCACGTCTATCCAATTGCCTACGTTGCTGTCTTGTTTGAAGAAATTTGGGTCCACCATATTCATACTGCCTGTATAGGCAATTTGATTATCAATGATGATGATTTTACGATGTTGACGTAAATCAATTCGGCTGAAGAACATCCGGAATAAATTTACATGTAGCGCTTCGGTAATTTCAATGCCTTTTTCTCGCATTTCTTTACAAACAGGGCTTTTCAAAAAAGCATTACTGCCAACGGAATCGAGTAAAAGACAAACTTTAACTCCACGTTGCACGGCTTCTTCTAAGGCTTGTTTCACTTCATTAATCATGCCATCATTGCTCCAAATATAGAACACCATATTAATGGAATGATGTGCTTGTTGAATATCACGAATGATACTTCGAATGATGCTTTCTGGCGTGTCGAGAATATGTAATTCATTACCTCGAATGTTCGGAATACCTAAGCGGTGGTGGACTAGTTTAAATAAAGCACGATAACGAGGATCCTGGGAATGTGTAACCAGATCTTTTTGTTCTGACAGTTGCTGAAGCCATTGGGTATATTTAGGTTTTAACAGTTGAAAGGCTTTGGCTCGGCGCGTACCGAGTTTAATCTCACCAAAAATTAAATAAGCAATGACGCCAATCAGTGGCACAAGGTAGATAATCATCAGCCATGACAACGTAGCAGAAACCGCTTGCTTTTTGACGAGTAAACGCAATGTGACAGAAATAACCGCCATCCAAATTAACACGGGAATAATATAAACCAGTATAATATGTTCAAAACTCATTAATTTTTGACCGCACTTATGAAATTAGACATTATTTATCAGACCGATGATTTTATCATTACTTATAAGCCTTGTGGGATAAGTGTGCATAAAGATCAAAGTGAAATTGGTTTAACCACTTTGCTTGCTGAGCAGTTTGGCGTGCCACAAGTCTGGCTTGTGCATCGGTTAGATAAAGTGACATCTGGTTTACTCATCTTGGCATTGAATGCTGAAAGTGCGGCTGAATTTTTCCGACTTTTTTCTGAACATCATATCCAAAAGACTTATCTTGCACTCAGCAATCAAAAGCCAAAAAAGAAGCAAGGATTGATTGTCGGCGATATGCAAAAGGCTCGTAATGGGGCTTGGAAACTTTGCCAATCAAAAGAAAATCCCGCAATTACGCGTTTTGAAAGTGTAAGTTGTGAGCCTAATTTACGATTATTTATCTTAAAGCCACAAACCGGTAAAACCCATCAATTGCGTGTGGCGATGAAAAGCTTAGGTAGTCCGATTTTAGGCGATACGCTTTATGGTAAAAACACTGAAAATATTGACCGCACTTATTTGCATGCTGCAAGATTGCAATTTGAATTTAAAGGTCAGGCATTTGATGTGTTTATCCCTCCGAAAGAAGGGGAGTGGTGGCATCGTGAAGGCGTCATGCCTCAGATTCAAAAAATAGGCTCAGCAAATGCTGAGCCAAAGATATAAACGTGATTGATTATTTCGCTAATCCGATACCCGTATAGCCACGTTCACGCATGGTTGCTTCTTTTGATTTACGAATTAAGGTTTCAATTGTCATGCCTTGAACGAGAATTGAGAAGGCCACTACCGCATATGTCATACCTAAAATAAGATCGCGAACATCCATTTCTAATCCTTCAATATAAAATTGACCACTTGGAATAGAAAGTGCCATAGCGAGCGCTAATCCGCCTCGTAATGCGCCCCAAGTGAGCACTTTCATGGTGTAAGGGTTGTATTTACGGTAGCGTTTCATGACTTGGAATGGTAACCAAACACTTGCATAGCGACAGATTAAACACACTGGAATAGCAAGGAAAATTAAGATTAACCCTTGCCAAGACACATGAATCAATAAAATCGCTAAACCGATCAAAATAAAGAGTAAGGAGTTAAGGAAGTGATCAATCATTTCCCAAAAGTGATCCAAATAACGTTGGCTTTGTTGAGAAAATCCTGTGTATCTTGTCCAGTTACCAATTAAAATCCCTGCGACAACCATCGCTAATGCACCTGATACATGTAAGAGATTAGCAAGCATAAAGCCCGCAGTGGGTACGATTAAGGTCAAAAGAATTTCTAACGAACCATCATCGGTGGCAGAAATCAGATAATGGGCGAATAGACCTAAAACCAATCCAAATGCAATCCCGCCTAAAGCTTCTTTAAAAAATAAATGGAGAATGCCGCTTGCTGTCGGTTCATGACCGCCAAATGCGACAGCAAAAACCGTAGTGAAAATTACCAAGCCAATCCCATCATTAAAAAGTGATTCGCCTTCCACTTGCATAGATAAGCGTTTTGGTGCTTTTAAGTTTTTGATAATGGCAAGTACGGCAATCGGGTCATCAGGTGAGATGAGTGCACCAAATAAGATGCAGTAAATTAAATCAATATGCCAGCCGAAAAGTAAGGCAACACCATAAAGTAGAAAACCAATGAAAAAGGTGGAGGCAAGCGTAGAGAATAGAGCAAAAATGGTAATTTCCCATTTTTGATTGTTTAAGACTGGAAGCTTAATGCCCAAGGCGCCGGCAAAGAGCAAAAAGCCTAAAATCCCGTTCAATAAGAAATCTTTAAAATCAATGCGTTCGATGACGCGTGTTGCAATGTCATCCAAATTAAACCAGCCAAAATATCCCAATAACACTAGGAAAAGCGAGCCCGCCATGGAGGTGGCTGTGATGGCAATAGTATATTGGATATTATCGTTCAGTTTACGTGTGATAAAACTGATAAGAATGGCTATTGTGGTGAGAAAACACAAGTAAGTATAAATATTCATAAAATGATCCGAGTAAAGTAATAAAAGCGCCGCCAGTATAAGCAAGTTAGTTTTATTTATAAAGTGCGTTTTTAGGAAAAATTTTAATGAGAACGAAGGGTAAAATTCATTTGATTGCAACTGAAGCGTAATCACATTAATAGGCGTAACTTCTCCCATTACAGAGGAAAAGTGCGGTTAAGATTTCAATTATTTTGTATAATAGACCCAATTTTTCACATTAGGAACAAAAATGAAATTTATCTCTTTTAATATTAATGGTTTACGTGCCCGTCCTCATCAACTTGAAGCAATTATTGAAAAATACCAACCGGATGTGATTGGTTTACAAGAAATCAAAGTAGCAGATGAGGACTTTCCTTATACAATTACTGAAAATCTGGGTTATCACGTTTTTCATCACGGGCAAAAAGGCCACTATGGTGTAGCCTTATTAACTAAACAAGAACCAAAAGCGGTACGTCGTGGTTTTCCAACCGATAATGAAGATGCGCAAAAACGCATTATTATGGCAGATTTAGAAACCCCATTTGGTTTGTTAACGGTAATTAATGGCTATTTCCCACAAGGCGAAAGCCGTGCACATGAAACCAAGTTTCCGGCAAAAGAAAAATTTTATGCGGATCTTCAACGCTATTTAGAACAAGATCACGATAAAGCCAATCCGGTTTTAATTATGGGTGATATGAATATCAGCCCAAGCGATTTAGATATTGGTATCGGCGATGAAAACCGCAAACGTTGGTTGCGTACTGGTAAATGTTCATTCTTACCCGAAGAGCGTGAATGGTATCAACGCTTATACGATTATGGATTGGAAGATACGTTCCGTAAATTAAACCCAACAGTCAATGATAAATTCTCGTGGTTTGATTATCGCTCGAAAGGTTTTGATGATAACCGTGGATTACGTATCGATCATATTTTAGTGAATCATCAATTAGCAGAGCGTTGCGTGGACGTCGGCATTGCATTGGATATTCGTGCGATGGAAAAACCGTCCGATCACGCACCAATCTGGGCAGAGTTTAAGTAGGAAAGCAGCATGGATATGGCAAATTGGCAGAATTACCGTTCACAAGTGAATGGTATGCCTGCCGTGTTTACCGCAAATATTGAAGATTTAGATGTTTATCATGGTAAACATCTCAGTAAGGTTGTGCAATTTACCGTGCCTTATCAGGGAGATGAGGAC
>JAGZXE010000096.1:0-5599 GCA_018378615.1 Parahaemophilus parainfluenzae | reverse complement strand
AACTTGTTTCTTATCTTCAAAGGTAACAAATTCCCACGCTTCCTGATCGGCAAGTACAGCACGGAGTAACTTATTATTTAAACCGTGACCAGATTTATAGGCTTTGAAATCACCGATAATGTTATAGCCACACATGTAAAGGTCGCCAATTGCATCAAGCATCTTGTGACGAACTAATTCATCTCTGAAACGTAATCCGTCTTCATTTAAGATACGGTAATCATCTAATACGATAGCATTATCTAGGCTACCACCCAACGCAAGGCCTTGAGATTGAAGATACTCAATATCTTTCATGAAACCAAAGGTTCTTGCACGACTGATTTGATGTACGAACGCTTGTGCAGAGAAATCCATCACATAATTACGTACATTTTTACTAATCGCTGGATGATTAAAGTCGATCGTGAAATCTAAACGGAAACCATTGTAAGGTTTAAATTCGGCCCATTTATCACCGTCTTCTACTCGTACATTTTTCTTAATACGAATAAATTTCTTCGGTGCATTTTGTTCTTCAATACCTGCGTCTAAAAGCAAGTAAATAAATGGGCTTGCACTACCGTCCATGATTGCCGCTATGTAAGCCTACACCTGTGACTTTAATGCTTTGTTTTAATGTTCTTTGTTTAATCATCTCTTTTACCTTATTGCTTCACAACAAGATTACTTCTACTCTTATTTCTCATCACGACCAAATGATGCCGGATTAAAGAAATTAGGATTATTTCTTAACTGTTCTAAACGGCTTGGATCAAGCGGTTTATTTAAGTTACCGTATTGCGGATTTTGTTCCTGTGCTGGTTCTGGTTGTGGATTATGTCTTAATGCATCTAAACCATGTAAACCAACTGGCGGTTGTGGCTGAATCGTTTCTTGTGCTACAGGTTGTTGAACTGGCGCTTGTTGTACTGCTGCTTGAGGACGAGCAATCACTACCGGCTCAGCCGCAACAACATCACCCAAACCTGTTGCAACGATCGTGACACGAATTTCATTGCTCATTTCAGGGACTAAACTGGTACCCACAACGATAGTCGCGTCTTCTGATGCAAAGCTACCTACTGTGTCACCCACCACGTTAAATTCGTCAAAGCCGAGATCCATACCAGATGTAATGTTAACAAGGATACCCTTAGCGTTAGAAAGATCGACTTTCTCTAATAAATCATTTTTAATTGCAAGACGTGCTGCTTCTTCTGCACGGCCCGCACCTGGTTCACTTTGAGCTGAACCGAAACCAATCATTGCTTGGCCCATTTCCGACATAACGGTTCTTACGTCTGCAAAGTCCACGTTGATTAAACCAGGAGAGGTAATCATATCGGAGATGCCCATAACAGAGTTACGTAATACGTCATTTGCAGCAGCAAAAGCATCAATTAACGTTGCATTTTTCGGGAGAACTTTTTGGATTTGTTGGTTAGGAATAATGATCATTGAATCCACGTATTGTGAAAGATCTTTAATCCCTAATTCAGCAAATTGCATACGTTTTTTGCCTTCAAAGCTAAACGGCTTAGTAACAACAGCAACAGTTAGAATACCTAATTCTTTCGCAACTTTAGCGACGATTGGTGCGGCACCAGTACCTGTACCACCGCCCATACCAGCAGCGATAAAGACCATGTCTGCACCTTCAAGCATTTTACGGATTTCTTCTTGGTCATCTTCAGCCGCTTTACGACCTACATTTGGGTTTGCCCCTGCTCCAAGACCTTTCGTTGTTGCCCCACCGATTTGTACAGTTTGTTGAACTTGGCTTTTGCGTAATGCTTGCGCATCGGTATTCACCGCATAGAATACGATTTTACCGTGTTCTTCGCTATCAATTGCACTTTCGCCCAAGAAATTACCATTGAATTCTTGTTGCACCATGTTAGCAACCATGTGGTTAACTGCGTTACCGCCGCCTCCACCGACACCGACAACCTTAATCAGTGCACCTGTTTGCTCTTCAAAATCACCATACTCTGGGTATAACATTTGCTGTTCTCCGTTACTGCTAATACTCTGCTAGCACATTAATAAAAGTTAAATTTTTTCTATTGTAAATGAAAAAGCCAAAATGATCAAAATTCTGATTTCACTTTATTGAAAATATTTTTAAGGCCTTTCCAGAATTTTTTTCCTAATGCTTCATCACCATAGTTACTATCCACAGGATCATTATCACTATTCTGATGATGGTATTGTAATAATCCCACTACAGTTGAATATTGTGGGCGATTCACATAATCTGTTAAACCCGTAATATTTAATGGACTACCAATACGCACCTGACAACCAAATACACTTGAGGCACAATCTTTTAAGTCTTCAATCTGTGCACCACCACCGGTGATAACAACACCCGCAATTAATTCAAATTTAATATGTTTGGTTTCTAAATCTGCTTTGAGCTTATCTAATTCGTCCTTAACAACGCCTAATAGTTCAATATATCTTGCTGAAGTGATTAAAGATAAATCACTTTTTGTTAAAGCGCGTGGTGCTCGACCACCAATACTTGCCACTTCAATTTTCTTATCACCATGTAAACGTGCCGGATATAATGCACTCGCATAATTCACTTTAATGCGCTCTGCCTCTGCACGAGAAACGGTACATGCATGAGCAATATCGTTCGTTACAATATTTCCAGCGTAAGGAATAACCTTGCTGAAACGCAATGAGCCATTGGTGTAAACCATCATATTCATGGTGCCTGCACCGAAATCAACTAAGCAAACACCAAGATCTTTTTCATCTTCAGTTAAAACAGAATGTGTTGCTGCAAAGCCGGAGAACACAACTTTATCAACTTGTAATCCACAACGCTCAACTGCTTTTTTCAAGTTATTTTGCCAGTCTTGGTGACACGCAATTAAGTGTACGTTTGCTTTTAAACGAACACCTTGTAAACCTAATGGATTTTTAATATTAACTTGCTTATCTACTGCGTATTCTTGTGGAATGATGTGTAATAAAGAAAGACCCTCAGGTAATTTCACTGAGCTCGCTGTATGTAAAGCATCATCAATTTCATCTTGAGTTACTTCATTTTCAGAAATAGCAACAAAGCCGCTCTCATTCAGGCTTTGAATATGTTCACCTGTAATCGCAAGAGTCACGCTCATAATTTGACAATCGGCCATTGATTCAGCTGCTTCAATGGCACGTTGGATAGAATTAACAACGGCATCTAAATCAGTAATACTGCCACGATCAATCCCTTTTGATGGACAACTGCCCACGCCAAGTACATTTACTACACCATCAGGAAGGACTTCCCCAACGACAGCAACAACTTTTGATGTACCAACTTCAAGACCTACAATTACTTTCGGTTCCAACTCTTTTGCCATTTTCTTATTACACCCAATAAATTATTTTTATTTCTCTGTCAATCCAACCGCCGCTGATGCAGATGCATAGCGCAAATCTACATAATCAATTCGTTTACCTTCAGGCACTTCAATTTGTGGATAAATCGTTACAAATCGATCTAATTTTGGTTTCCAATCTCCGCGCCCAAGTTTTAATACTATATCATTATCTAACGTAACTTGCCACGCACCACGATCATCAATTGTCACACCTTTAACTAGCAAATTTTTCGCTTTAAAATCAGCAAAAATTTGATTCCAAGCTTCTAATACTTTTAAGCTTTGATAATCTGGGCCACCTAAATAAGGTAAAGCTTTTTCTTTTAACTTATCCATCGGCAATTGGAAAACCGTTCCCTCTTTTGTGACGAACTCTGTTTTGTTCCAAATGGCGACTGGCTGATATTCTGATAACCAGATACTTAAACGATTTGGCCAAATTTTACGAACTACCGCACCTTTTACCCAAGGAATTGTTTCAAGCTGCTCTTGAATTTGCTTAACGTCCTGTCTCCAGAAGCCCTTAAGTGAACCCATTTTGAGCAATACGTCTTGCACATCTGGATAAGTGGTAAATTCATTTTGACCCACTAATGCATAGGCAGTGATTTTTCTATCACCGTCTAAGCTTTCCAGCCAATTTTGCCAGTTTGAATAAACAAAATACCCTAACCCCGCACAAAGTAACACCAAAGCAAGTTTAATCTGCAACATAAAACGGAATTTACCTTCTCCATTAGATGAGCGACCAAATTGCGTTGGCGGTGTATTTTTGCGCTTAATTACATTCATTACGCACTCAACTCCAAAATTTTCACGACGAGTTGTTCAAATGAAATACCGACTGTTGACGCAGATTTAGGGAATAAACTGTGACTTGTCATACCAGGGTTTGTATTTACTTCGACTAAACGGAAATTACCTTGTGCATCAGTCATCACATCAATGCGGCTCCAGCCACGACAACCCACGACGTCATAAGCTCGTTTAACTAATTTCGCTAATTCTTGCTCACGCTCAGCTGAAAGACCTGCAGGGCAAAAATATTGAGTGTTATCTGAAATATATTTCGCATCGTAATCATAAAACTCACCTTCTGGCACAATGCGAACAGCCGGCAATACTTCGCCACCTAAAACAGGCACTGTTAGTTCATCACCCGCTAACCATTCTTCAATCAAAATGGTGTTATCAAATTTAAGTGCGTAATCGACCGCACTTTTTAATTCTTCGACTGCTTTTACTTTTGTTAAACCCACACTTGAACCTTCAAGAGATGGCTTAACCATCAAAGGTAAACCTAATTTTTCGACCACAGCTTGTGGGTTTAGTTCGTGAGCGTTTTCTTTGGTCACGATCTCCATGTCAGCAACAGGTAAACCAAAAGCTTTCCACAACATTTTGGTACGCATTTTATCCATAGTTAATGCTGAAGCCATTACGCCACAACCAGTGTAAGGCAAACCAATTTGTTCTAATAAACCTTGCATGGTGCCATCTTCACCACCGCGACCATGTAAAATGTTAAAGACGCGATCAAAACCATCTGCTTTTAAATTCGCGACATTATATTCTTTAGGATCGATACCGTGCGCATTATAGCCTTGACTCACTAATGCATTTAACACAGCTGCACCAGAATTAAGAGATACTTCACGTTCAGCTGATGTGCCGCCTAACAACACGGCAATTTTTTCTTGTTTTAAATTCATTGTTTTATCCTGTTTTCCTTTTATTCTTCATTGAAAAGTGCGGTTATTTTTTCAATGTATTTATGCTTTCCAACGCTCTGCTAAACCACGAGAAATTTTGCTTACACTTCCCGCACCTTGGGCAAGAATTAAATCACCATCTTGAATAATTTGATCTAATACATCACCAAGTTGTTCCGTATCAGAAACTAAAATTGGATCGACTTTTCCTAGGTTACGAATAGAACGACAAAGTGCTTTACTATCTGCACCGACAATTGGTGCTTCACCTGCGGCATACACGTCTAACATAATCAATGCATCCACTTGGGATAATACCTGCACGAAATCATCAAATAAATCGCGAGTACGTGAATAACGGTGTGGTTGGAAAATCATCACAATACGTTTATCTCCCCAGCCTTCACGTGCTGCTTTGATTGTCACGCCAACTTCTGTTGGGTGATGACCATAATCATCCACTAAGCGTACTTTACCATTTGGACGAATAAACTCGCCTAATTGGTCGAAACGTCTGCC
>JAGZXE010000095.1:0-5126 GCA_018378615.1 Parahaemophilus parainfluenzae | reverse complement strand
GATCACTGTGTCGTGTTACCGCAAGTACAAATTGGTAAAAATTGTACATTAAAAGATTGTATTATTGATCGCCATTGTATTATTCCAGATGGTATGGAAATCGGTGTGGATAAAGCCCTTGACAGTAAACGCTTCCGTGTGAGTTCTACCGGTAAAGTTGTACTTGTAACCTCAACGATGTTGAAAAAATTGCAAGGCGAAGAAGTCACTAACGAAGAACATTTGGATTAAAGTGCGGTCAATTTTGACAGTATTTTAAGTGAAGTAAAAAGATTGTGCTGTTATCAATGACAGCACAATTTTAAGTATAAAGGAAAATTATGAGAGTTTTACATGTTTGCTCGGAGTTGTATCCCTTACTCAAAACTGGCGGACTTGCCGATGTTTTAGGGGCATTGCCTTTTGCACAAAAAGAAATTGGTATTGATGCACGTATTTTGTTGCCGGCTTATCCAAAAATTTCAGCGGGCATTGAGAATACGCATGTCGTCACAGAATTTGATAATTTTGCTGGTCATGTTGTATTGCGTTATGGCGAATACAATGGCGTAGGGATTTATCTGATTGATGCACCACATCTCTATTGGCGGGAAGGGAATCCTTATCATGATACCGATTACAACGATTATGCTGATAACTATAAACGCTTTGCTTTATTAGGCTGGGTGGGAGCCGAGCTTGCGACAGGCTTAGATAGTTGGTGGAGAGCTGAAGTGATTCATGCCCACGATTGGCATGCGGGCTTAGCCGCCGCTTATCTCTTCAATAAAGGCCGTCCAGCAAAATCGGTATTTACGATTCATAACTTGGCTTATCAGGGACAATTCGCTCATCGCCATTTACATGAAATTGGATTGCCGGAAGGTATGTTCCATGTTGATGGTTTAGAGTTATTTGGCCAAATTTCATATTTGAAAGCAGGTCTCTATTATTCTGATATGGTCACAGCAGTGAGTCCAACTTATGCGAAAGAAATTACCACACCAGACTTTGCTTATGGCTTACAAGGCTTGTTAACAGGTTTACGTGAAGCTGGCAAGTTGGTGGGGATTTTAAATGGTGTTGATCAAGAAATTTGGCATCCAAGTTGTGATGCTTATATTCAGCATCGCTACAAATTGAAATCCATCGCGGGTAAGAAGAAAAATAAAGCGGATTTACAAGCTTATTTTAATTTGCCACAACAACCTGATGCACTTTTATTTGTGATGGTGACTCGCTTAACCGAACAAAAAGGCGTGGATTTACTGATTGCCACAGCGGATGAAATTGTTAAACAAGGTGGTCAATTAACTATTCTCGGTTCTGGTGCAAAACATTTGGAAGAGGGAATTTGCCAATTAGCACAACGTTACCCAGAAAATATTGCAGTAAAAATTGGTTATGATGAAGCACTTTCACATTTGATGGTTGCTGGTGGTGATGTCATTTTGGTACCAAGCCGCTTTGAACCTTGTGGATTAACTCAATTATATGGGTTGCAATATGGCACATTGCCGCTTGTTCGTGCGACGGGAGGATTAGCGGATACCGTGACCAACAGTACAAGTGAAACCATTAAAGCGCGTACTGCAACGGGGTTTGTATTCCAAAAAGCCGAAGCAGATGATTTACGAAGTGCTATCCAGCATGCCTTTGCCTTGTGGCAAAAACAACGTGTTTGGGCAATGGTGCGTAATAATGCCATGGCTCAGGACTTTAGTTGGAAAAATGCGGCCGCTCAATATGAGCAGCTCTATTTAAGAATTTTAAACTCATAATTCAATGGATTGACTCCCTCTTCGAAATAATCGCCTTTGAAGGGGGAATTTTTGTTGTTTTTTTCGTAAAAAAGCTTAAAATTTGCGCGATTTTTTTATTGAGGTTTTATTTTCTATGATCATGGACAATTTTGATTCGCCATTTCTCTACAATCGACCAAGTCTTGATGTTGAAGGCGTGAAAAAAGCAATTGTTTATAAATTAATTTTCTTAATTGGTCGTTCACCAAAAGAGGCGAGTCAACGCGATTGGCTAAATGCGACCCTTCATGCGGTACGTGATTTAGTGACTGAAGGCTGGATTACCACCGCTCGTCAATCTCGTGCAGAAGAAACTCGTCGTGTTTATTACCTTTCTATGGAATTCTTAATCGGCCGTACACTTTCTAATGCGATGATCGCAGAAGGTGTTTATGACGTGGCAGAAAAAGCCCTGGCTGAATTAAATGTTAATTTGGAAGAGATTATTGAAAAAGAAGTGGATCCAGGTTTAGGTAACGGGGGGTTAGGTCGCCTTGCTGCTTGCTTTATGGACTCACTGGCAACATTAGCCATTCCTGCGATGGGTTACGGTATTCGTTATGAATACGGTATGTTCCGTCAAAAAATTGAAAATGGTCAACAAGTTGAACGTCCGGATGATTGGTTGGAAAAAGGTGCGCCTTGGGAATTTATGCGTCCATCAAAACGTTTCAGTATTGATTTTGGTGGTCATATCTATTTTGAAGATAAAAAATGTATCTGGAATCCGGCTGAAAAAGTGACCGCACTTGCATACGACCAAATGATCCCAGGCTATAAAAATGATTCGGCATCGACTTTACGTTTATGGTCTGCGCATGGTGGAGAGTTATTTGATTTAGCTGAATTTAACCGTGGTGATCATTTAGCGGCGGTGGCAACGCGTTCCGCTAACCAAAACCTTTCTCGTGTACTTTATCCTGATGATTCCACCTGGAATGGTCGTGAGTTACGCTTACGTCAAGAGTACTTCTTAGTATCAGCTTCTTTGCAAGATATTCTCCGTCGCCATTTAAGAACACACGGTACATTGAATAATCTTGCTGATAAAGTGGCGATTCACTTGAATGATACCCACCCAGCATTAGCCATTCCTGAGTTGATGCGTATTTTAATCGATTTACACGGTTACTCATGGCAAAACGCTTGGGATGTGACTCGTCGTATTTTCTCTTACACTTGCCATACTTTAATGTCAGAAGCATTAGAAACCTGGCCGGTAGAAATGATGGCGAAGATCTTACCTCGTCACTTACAAATGATTTTTGAAATTAATGATCATTTCCTTGAATATGTGAAAACGTATGTTACGACTGATATGGACTTTATCCGTCGCGTTTCACTTATCGAAGAAGGATATCAACGTAAAGTGCGTATGGGATGGTTGTCTGTTGTGGGTTCGCATAAAGTGAACGGTGTTGCGGCAATTCACTCAGATCTTATGGTGACATTAACCTTTGCTGATTTTGCTCGTATCTATCCAGAACGTTTCACCAATGTAACAAACGGTGTGACACCGCGTCGTTGGCTTGCCGTAGCGAACCCGAAATTAGCGGCTTTATTTGATCAATATATTGGTTCTGAATGGCGTTGCGATTTAAGCCAAATTGAAAAACTTAAAGCGTTTGCAGATAAAGGTGAATTTAAGCGTGCAGTAGCAGATATTAAATACGATAACAAAGTGAAATTAGCACAATATGTGAAGAAAACACTTGATATCGATTTAGATCCACATGCTTTATTTGACGTACAAGTAAAACGTATTCACGAATACAAACGTCAAATGCTTAATGTGTTACACATTATTGCACGTTATAACGAAATGCTTGCTCATCCAGAAAAAGATTGGCAGCCACGTGTGTTCATTTTAGCGGGTAAAGCGGCTTCAGCTTACTATGCAGCAAAACAAACCATTCGTTTGATTAACGATGTGGCAAGTGTCATCAATAATGATGAACGCTTAAAAGGTCGTTTAAAAGTTGTCTTTATTCCGAACTACAGCGTAAGTCTTGCACAATTAATCATTCCAGCGGCAGATATTTCTGAGCAAATATCTCTTGCAGGAACAGAAGCATCGGGTACCAGTAACATGAAGTTTGCCTTAAATGGAGCGTTAACATTGGGTACGCTTGATGGTGCGAACGTTGAGATTTTAGATAATGTTGGTGAAGACCACATCTTTATCTTTGGTAATACGGTTGAACAAGTGGAAGCATTACGTCGCGAAGGTTATCGTCCGTTTGATTCTTATCAAAATGACGAGCAATTACGTGAAGTTATTGACCAAATTATCCGTGGTGATTTCTCGCCGGAAGAACCGAACCGTTATCACTCTCTAATTCAAGGTTTACAATACCACGATTATTATCAATCTTTTGCTGATTTCCGCAGTTATGTGGAAGCGCAAAAAGCAGTAGATAAAAAATATCAAGCTCGTGACGTATGGATAGCAAGTACCATTCAAAATATGGTGAACATGGGCTTCTTCTCATCAGACCGTACAATTCTTGAATATGCGAAAAATATCTGGAAAATTGAACCGTTAAAACTCGAGAAGTAAGTTCTTTTCCACTCATAGAAAACCCTGTCGGATTATTTCCACAGGGTTTCTTTTTATGCTAAAATCCACCGTCAAATTTATTGTTCATTCAGATTAGGAAAAAGTATGAAAGTTTTAGAAGGTGCGGTAGCTGCGCCAAATGCTAAAATCGCAGTGGTGATTGCTCGTTTTAACAGTTTTATTAATGAAAGTTTATTAGAAGGCGCGGTAGATGCATTAAAACGTATCGGCCAAGTGAAAGATGAGAATATCACAATCGTTCGTGCACCTGGTGCGTATGAACTTCCATTAGTGGCACGTCGTTTAGCTGAAAGCAAAAAATTTGATGCAATCGTTGCATTAGGTACGGTGATCCGTGGTGGTACAGCTCACTTTGAATATGTAGCGGGTGAAGCAAGCAGTGGTTTAGGTCAAGTAGCAATGCAAGCTGAAATTCCAGTGGCATTTGGTGTTTTAACGACTGAAAACATTGAACAAGCTATTGAACGCGCAGGTACTAAAGCAGGTAACAAAGGTGCAGAAGCAGCATTAACAGCACTTGAAATGGTGAACCTTTTACAACAAATTGATGCGGCATAATTCCAATGATAGATAAAAAAGAACCTGTAAAAAAAGTATCGCCACGTCATAGAGCGAGAGAATGTGCAGTTCAAGCATTATATTCTTGGGCGCTCTCTGGTAACGCACCAGAACAAGTGGAACTCACTTTCGTTGTGGATCAAGATTTAAAAGGTGTGGATAAACCTTATTTTAGCCGCCTTTTCCGTCAAACCGTTGCGAATGTA
>JAGZXE010000094.1:0-5148 GCA_018378615.1 Parahaemophilus parainfluenzae | reverse complement strand
TAACATACCCACGACGTCTTTCGTGATTTTTTCAGAGAAAACACGTTGACCAATAACCGGCGGATCAACTTTAGTGATAGAAAGTGGACGATAAATCCCGAAGCTACCTAGCGTTGCATAGGCGCGCGCAATTTGTAATGGCGTTGAAGTAATACCATAACCATAAGCCACCGTTGCACGTTCGATATCGGCCCAACGTTTACGGTTTGCATTTAATACCCCACGTTGTTCACCAATTAAGCCTAACTCAGTATCTTTACCTAAGCCTGCATTTTGGTAAGTTTCCATTAATGCTGAAGGTGGCATACGTAGCGCAAGGCGGCTCACACCACGGTTACTTGAGTTAATCAAAATTTCATCTAAGGTTTGTTGTGGGCGAGGTGCCACGTCGACAATTTCTTTACCACTTACGGTAAATGAACCTGTATTAATTACCTCATCACGTCTCACTGCGCCACGTTGAAGTGCGGTCAACACAACGAAAGGTTTTACGGTTGAACCAGGTTCAAAGGTATCGGTAATCGCACGGTTACGTTTTAACTCGTCTTTTACATTGGCTAAGTTATTCGGATTGTAGGAAGGCGCGGTTGCCATGGCTAATACTTCACCCGTACGTACATCCACCAATACGGCTGTGCCTGATTCAGCTTTATTCTCTGTTACCGCTTTTTTGATTTCACGATACACCATGGATTGTAACTTTTCATCAATACTTAAGGTGACATCTTGTGCATCGTATTTTTTCTCATCGGCAATATGTTCAACCACATTACCACGTTTATCTTTACGAACAACACGCGCACCGTCTTTACCCACTAACATTGAGTTAAAGCTTGCCTCAACCCCCTCAATCCCTTTACCATCAATGTTAGTAAAGCCGATTAATTGGGCCGCCTCTTCTACACGAGGATAAAAACGACGTGGCTCAGTCTCTAATGAAATACCTTTAATTTTGAGATCACGAATATAATTCGCTTTGCTCGCTTCTACTTGACGCGCTAAATACAAGAAGCCTGACTTAGCATTTTTCTCAATTTTTTTCACCAACTCAGCTGGCGTCATATTTAATTCATTTGCGAGAGCTTTAATGCGTTCTTTATCATCTAATGCATTTTCTTTTAACATTAAACGAGGTTCAGCCACAATTGCACTCATCGGTACACTCACCGATAACAATTGGCCGTTACGATCTAAAATTGAACCACGAACAGAAAGGACGTCATCTTTACGTAATGAACGTTTGTCCGCTTCACCAGAAAGGGTTTCAGAATTAACTGATTGCACATAAGCAGCACGAGCCACTAATGCGCCTAATCCTAAGAAAATAAAACTTGTCGCAATAAGATAACGACCACGAAGGAAGCATTTCTCAAATACCATCTTCGGTTTATTTGGTTTTACTGACGCAGGTTGAGCCAATTTTCTAATTGTTTTCTTTGGCTTTCCTGGTTTCTTAGAGGAATTAAATCTAACCATTTTATTCAAAATCCCTATTCAAAAATAACCACTTCTTGTTCACTTTGAACACGTTGCATTTTTAATGTACCGATTGCAATGGATTCAACTCTTGTATTATCACTTTCGGTTGCTTCTTGTAATTGCAAATTGCGATATTCGTTTTCAAGGGCTTGGTGTTGTAATACCAACTGCCCGTTTTCAGAAATCAAGCCTCGTGTTTGATGGGTCATCCAAATTGTGCCCATTGCAGAAGATAAAATTAATAAAAGTAGGACGACAATTAATTTATTAGAAGAAAAAATATCTTCAACGAGAATATGTTGTAAAGGATAACGTTCGCTATTATCTAACATCTTATTTCACCCTTTCCGCTATACGTAACACCGCGCTTCTTGAACGTGGATTCGCTGAAATTTCTGCCTCACTTGGCTGAATTGCCTTACCAATGATTTTTAATTTTTGATTACGTTGGATTTGATCTTCACGTAATGGTAAACCTCTCGGGATATCCTCACCTTTACTTTGTTTACGCATGAAATGTTTTACCATTCTGTCTTCAAGTGAATGGAAACTGATAATCGATAAACGTCCCTCTGGTGCCAACATATCCAATGCAGAATTTAATACACTTTCTAACTCATCTAATTCCGCATTAATATAAATTCGAATGGCTTGGAAACTACGCGTCGCGGGATGCTTATGTTTATCTTTAAATGGTACGGCTTGAGCAATTAATTCAGCGAGCTGAGAAGTACGACTTAAACATTCTGTGCCATTTTTAACCGCACTTTTATTAAATTCTACGATAGCAGTCGCAATTCGTTTTGCAAAACGCTCTTCACCAAAGGTTTTTAACACCCAAGTTAAATCATCAACAGATACTTGTTTTAGCCACTCTGCCGCTGATAAACCTTGTGTGGTATCCATGCGCATATCTAACGGGCCATCTTTCATAAAACTGAAACCTCGTTCGGCTTCATCAAGCTGTGGAGATGATACGCCTAAATCCAGCAAAATACCGTCAATTTTACCAACTAAATCGAGTTTTTTACAGATATCTGGAATGTGTGAAAAGCTATTATGTTCAATATGAAAACGAGGGTCTTGAATTTTTTCAGCTTCAGCAATCGCACGTGGATCGCGATCGATAGCAATTAAACGACCATTTTCAGAAAGCTGAGAGAGAATTAGACGAGAATGACCACCACGACCAAAAGTACCATCAATATAAATCCCATTTTCTTTCAACGCCAAACCATTCACCGCTTCGTGAAGCAAAACCGTGATATGTTCAGGTGCAGAAAAGGAATTTTGCGTAGTCATAAATAAAAAGTAAAAGTTAAATCAAAATCGATAAAGAAAAGATAGAGCGGCGCAAGCACCGCTTATCCTGCTAGTGCTGCTGTTCTATAATGACAGCATTTTTAGTTCTTCAGAAGCTCCGAATTCAGCACTTGAGCCAATTTCGATATCTTCATCAATTTGTGCGTACCATTCAGTATCGCTCCAAATTTCAAATTTGTTCAACTGCCCTACCAACATTAAGCCTTTTTCTAATTTTGCGTGTTGACGTAATGGACCACTCAATAAGATACGACCTTGCGCATCCATTTCACATTCTGTGGCATAACCGAGCATAACACGTTGTAAACGGCGTTGATTTGGGTCAAAATTGGAAAGTGAAAGTAGTTTTTGTTCGATTTTTTCCCATTCATTTAAAGGATAAAGTAATAAACAAGGTTGACGAATATCAACGGTACAAACCATTTGACCTTGGTTCTTTTCCATGATTTCAGCACGATAACGCGTAGGAATCGCTACACGACCCTTCGCATCTAAATTTACTGCTGCTGCACCACGAAACATTTCTCAACCTTTAAACGTTTATTTTTAGAAAAATTTGGCAGAATTTTCCACAAAATTCCACTTTTCACCACTTTGCGTAAGTTTATCGGTTGTAGCCTTAACTTGCAAGCAATTAAAACGTAAAGATTGGTAAATTTTGGTAATAAAATAAACAAAAAAACCGTTTGAGATTTCCCTCAAACGGTTTTTCAATTTTTAACTCGATTTAATTAGTTATTGACATACGCTTCTTCGTCACGATCACCTAATGGTTTAAGCTGTGTGAAGAATAAAACTAAACAAAGTACTGTTAAGCCTAAGCCGATGTAAACAGATAATTGATAGTCTAAACCGAAACCGATTTTGTTGTATGCAAGGTAAGTGAAACATACAGTACTGATAAATGCCGCAGGGATTGTACATACCCAGTGGAATTTATTATAGCGATATAAGTACGCTGCTGCAGTCCATAACATAACCATCGCAGTGGTTTGGTTCGCCCAAGTGAAGTAACGCCATAAGATAGAGAAATCCACTTTTGATACGATATAACCAACTACGAATAATGGCACAGCAATAATTAAACGTTTAGCTAAGGTTTTTTGTTCTAAATGGAAAAATTCTGCAATAACAAGGCGTGCTGCACGGAATGCTGTATCACCTGATGTAATAGGAAGAACAACTACACCTAACACTGCAAAAATACCACCGATAAACCCTAAGAAGTGAATAGAAGAATCATAAACCACTTTAGAAGGAGAACCTGCTTTAATCGCTTCTAATAAAGTTGGTAATGAATCGTAGAAACTTAAGCCAACCGCACACCATACTAATGCAATCACACCTTCACCGATCATCGCACCGTAGAAAATGAAGCGAGCTTCTTTTTCATTTTCAGTACAACGTGCCATTAACGGACTTTGTGTTGCGTGGAAACCAGATAATGCACCACAAGAGATTGTTAAGAACAAGAGTGGCCATAATGGTAAATCAGCACGGGTTTCAAAGTTTTGGAAGAATTTCTCAAAAGACATTCCATCAACTGAGCGATAGAAAGAAATTGGATCAGCAGAATTAAGATCAGCTGTCACTAAGCCATATACCATACCTACAGACATAAAGAGTAATAATGCTCCGAAGAATGGGTAGATACGACCGATGATTTTATCAACTGGAAGTAATGTTGCAAGAATGTAGTAAATGAAGATGATAGCAGTCCAAACACTGATAACTGTCGCTTTATCCATGCCCCAAACAGTAATACCACCCGCTTCAACTGCATGGTGAATTTCTTCTGCATTGCTAATAGAAATACTACCTGCTGATGCGCCTAAAACATCCATTGTGATGGTACCCATTAATTGAGCAGGACTTGCAACGAATACTACACCCACTAATAATAAAAGCACAACAGCTAAGATATTAATAAATGCTTTAACCGGACGACCTAAGTATTTACCTGCAAGATTAGGCATAGATGCCCCGCCATTACGTACACTTAACATTCCGCAGAAATAATCGTGTACCGCACCGGCAAAGATACAGCCAACTACAATCCAAAGCATTGCAACTGGTCCGTATAACGCACCAAGAATTGGGCCAAAAATTGGACCTGTACCTGCAATGTTCAATAATTGAATTAACCAAATCTTAGTTTTAGACATAGGCATATAGTCAACGCCATCATTCATGGTATAAGCTGGCGTTTTACGATTTGGATTGATCACAAAAATGTGCTCAATTACACGACTATAAAAGAAATAACCTGCAAGCAATAACGCCACGCAGAAGAAAAACCACAACATAAAAAATACTCCTCAGGAATAAATGAATACCGAAATGTAG
>JAGZXE010000093.1:0-5198 GCA_018378615.1 Parahaemophilus parainfluenzae | reverse complement strand
CCAAATTTGTACGGATTGACAATGTTTTTGCAATATTTGAGGAAAATCATCATTAATGCCACCGGCAAGAAGAATTGATTTACCGTTAAAAAGGGGAAGGTGGCGTTGTAAAACTTCGCTTTCGAGAGAAATCACGCTTTAAATCCTGTGGGTTATTGGTTAAAATTACGCGTTATTCTAGCAAAAGAAAACGATTTAAACGTATTTATTAAGGAATTATTTATGAAAAAAATCATCACCGCAGTCGCAATGGCAAGTTTATTGTCTGGCTGTCAATTAATCGAACAACTTCAAGGTAGCAAACAAAAACCTTCAACCTTACCAACAAGCTCAACAGTTGAATTACCTGCAGCACAAGCACAAAGCTTAGATGCACAGTTTGAGCGTATTAAAAAAGGTAAGCAAGAAGTGACATTTAATGGCGAGAAATTCTATAAACAAACGAAAGCCTTTGATAAATCAGAAGACCCGCGTTTCTTAAGTGGTGCAGCGAATGTAGATCGTAGCAATCGCAAATTCATTATGAGCGAAACCTATTATCTAAAAGATGTTTCACACATTCCTGCGTTGACCAATAAATATCTTGATGAAACTAAAAAAGTGTGTGATTTAAAAATCATTAGCGATGCGTCAGATGTTTATTATGCCTGCGATGGTAATGATTTCCAACGTCTTGTTGCTGTAGTACATCAAGCGAAAAATATTCTTTCTTTCCGTAGCTTAAAAGCTTATCAACAAAAGCCAACAGATGCACAAGAGAAAGCGATTGTTAAAGGTTTAAGAGATTATCCGTTAGATACTATCGCTCGTTAATCTATGGATAGACGCAATCTTCTTTTAAATGAAATGGGGATAACCCAGTGGCAGCTCTATCGTCCAGAAGTATTACAAGGGGCGGTTGGTGTGAGTGTGTCTGAACAAGTGAAATTTATTGTGGTGACGAAAGATAACATATCGAACGCCACACTTTTTTCAGATATACGACTCGCACTTGAGTTAAATAAAGAAGATTGCCTTTGCCTGAATTTCGATCAAATTCAACATATCACGTTACAACATTCTGTGCGGTATTGGTTATTAGCTGAAAATGCTGATGAAATCGACCACACTTTGCCTTATTGCTTAAATGCAGAGCGTGTTTATCGCTCCGTTGATTGGCAACAATTCCAGCAAAATAGCCAAGCTAAGCGTGAGCTTTGGCAACAAATCCAACAAATTTAATCATTATGCCTTCTCTTTTTCCTATTGAAGAATGCGATATGGATCGCTTATATGAAATTGAACAAGCTGCACATTTAGTACCTTGGTCATTGGGAACCTTGAAAAATAATGTTGGCGAGCGTTATCTCAATCTAAAATTAGTGGAAAAAGAGCAAGTACTTGGTTTTGCTATTTGCCAAACGGTATTAGATGAAGCCACATTATTCAATATTGCGATAGATCCGGTTCAACAAGGAAAGGGCTACGGTTCGTTTTTATTGCAAGGTTTAATGGATAAGCTGAAAGAGAAAGGTATTCAAACCCTTTGGCTGGAAGTGCGAGAATCGAATCCCGCTCGTTTCCTTTATGAAAATCTGGGATTTAATGAAGTTGATATTCGTAAGAATTATTACCCAAAACCCGATGGTGGGCGAGAAAATGCTGTTGTGATGGCATGTTATCTCTAGAATGCAAAAGTGCGGTCAATTTAGACCGCACTTTATTTATCTAAAGAGTAAGACATTACACTTCTTCTGCAGGGAAGACAAATGGATTTAATCCACTGCGTGCGAAGCCTTTTTCTTCCATTTCAATATCTAAGAAAATCGATGCCAAATCATCCGCTACCGCTTCAACGTTCGGATCTTTTTCTTGGAACATGATTTTTAAGTAGCTTTGGCAGTCACCACAGGTTTCAGCACGAATAAGAGCAAGTTCTTCGTTTAATGACCACATTTCAAGATTTTTGTGTTCATTACAGTTAGTGCATTGGGCACGAACCAAATTCCACTCGCTTTCACAGAGACTGCAGTGTAAATAACGTAAACCTTGCGATGTACCGATATGTACCACACTAGCAACAGGGGCAGAACCACAAACAGGGCAGTAATGCAAATTATCGATACCTTCTTGGCGGCTGTTATGAGGAATTTGTTGAGCCAGTTGTAACCAATAAAGAGAAAGCGCAGCCCAAATAAAGACGGCTTTATCGGTGCTTACTAAATTAAACTCTTGGCTTAAAAGATGAGTCGCCATTTCTTCAAGCTCTTTATCAGAGGCTTTTTCAAGATTTTCAATGGTAGCAATAACCTGTTCATTCGCTTTTGGTTTAATGCTATGTAAAATTTCTTTCAGGTATTCAATCCAGATGCCAGAACGTTTAAATGTTTTAGCATTTAACGGTTCGATCTCACTTAAGTTATCGAATGACTGTTTTTCTAATGGATTTTTTTCAAATACGCTTAATTGGCTTTCCACAACATCTGCAGCAAAGAGTAAATAATCAGCCAATGGATGATCTTTCGCTAATTCTCTTAAACGTTTTGCACGACGTTGATAAAGATTTTTAGGGTTCGCAAACAAAACAGGTGGAATATCGTATGAATTCTTTTTTTGTTTGATTTCGTCTGCAGATAAGATTTTGATACTCATAATAGTCTCTTAAGTATTGATAATAAAAAGTGCGGTCAATTTTAACCGCACTTTTTGATTTTAGCCATTGATACCTTTGAACAATGCTTTGGTTTTTACTTTTTTACCTTCAGCTTCATTTTCAAGGTCTTCTTCTAGCTTAGGAAGTACTTCATCTCGATACCATTTCGGATGGTGTTTTTTCGCCCAACGAACGGTTACCCAACCTTCCACAATACCGCGAATAGATCCTTTAATCCAGAATGCCATGTACATGTGTACCAAAATACCGGTGAACAACATGAATGCACTTAAAGAGTGAAGGAAAATCGCAAAACGTAATACCGGAATAGAGAAGTAGTGCGAGAAATACTGACGCCACATAATGATACCGGTTACAAGTAAAGTGACCATCGCCAAGTTCAATGTCCAGAACAACATTTTTTGACCAAGGTTATACTTGCCGTTATCTGCAACAGCGTGCTCATTCCCTTTTAATACTTCAACGATGCCTTTTAACCAACGAATATCGTTTTTCTCTGGAATGTTGTGATCCCAGTAAAGATAGCCGAGGAAAATAAAGGCAACGAACATAATGATACCGGTGAACGGGTGAATTGCTCGAGCCAGTTGCGGAGTACCTAAAATTTCAGTTAACCACGCAAAATCTGGGAAGAAGAATGCCACACCAGTAAACATCGTCATAAAGAAGCAGATTACGAGTAACCAGTGGCTAAAACGAGCAGGCGTTCTATGACGAATGATTCGAGTATCATTGCTAATCTCAATCTTACTCATCTTTGCCTCCTTTTTTATCTTCTTCTTCAAATTCATGGTGATGATCTTCTACGTCTTCTTCAACGTTTGGACCCACAGCTAAGTAGTGAGCGATTTCAGCAAGTGCTAGACCACCCATTGCTACAGCTGCCACTGGTTTCAAGACATCTTTCCAAAGGGTGACGGTGAGGTCAACTTTTGGATCTTTTGGAAGACCAGAATAAAGCTCAGGTTTATCCGCATGGTGTAATACATATATTACGTGTGTACCACCTACGCCTTCAGGGTCGTAGATACCTGCGTTTTCGTAACCACGTGATTTTAAGTCAGCAACACGTTGTTCTGCGTAGAGTTTCATCTCTTCTTTAGAACCAAAACGAATTGCACCAGTTGGACAGGTTTTCACGCAAGCCGGTTCTTGGCCCACAGAAACACGATCCACACAAAGGGTACATTTGTACACACGGTTGTCTTCTGGGTTCATACGTGGAATGTTGAACGGACAACCAGCGATACAGTAACCACAACCGATACATTTATCAGATTGGAAATCCACGATACCGTTCGCATATTGGATAATTGCGCCTGGTGCAGGACAAGCTTTTAAACAGCCTGGTTCTGAACAGTGCATACAACCATCTTTACGGATTAACCATTCTAAACGATCATTTTCTTCAACTTCGTTAAAGCGCATTACCGTCCATGCTTTTGCATTAAGATCTACTGGGTTATCGTAGATCCCCACACATTGAGCATTAACATCAGAACGGATGTCATTCCACTCTGAACAGCCCACCTGACAGGCTTTACAACCAATACAGGTGGATACATCGATTAATTTTGCAACTTCAACTTTATGATCACGCGCTTGAGGTGCCGGCGTTAAGCCTGACGTAGCGGAGACCTTAATAATGTCTTGCGATTGAACGCCTTGACCACTTCCTGCCATATTATGCCTCCGCTTTCTCAATGTTTACCAAGAATGTTTTATATTCTGGTGTTTGAGTGACTGCTTCACCCCAAGATGGTGTTAAGGTGTTGGTGGAGAAACCACGGTTACCTTTACCATTTAAGGCTTTCATGTTCCAGTGAATTGGAATACCCACGTGATGTACGGTACGTCCGTCGACTTCTAAATCTTTCAAACGTTTTGTTACCACTGCAACGGCTTTAATGTAGCCACGGCGAGAAGTAATTTTCACCATATCACCTTTTTGGATGCCTTTTTCTGCTGCTAATTTCTCACCAATTTCCACGAATTGTTGTGGTTGGGCGATAATATTTAACGCAGATTGAGCAGTCCAACTGTGGAAGTGCTCGGTCAAACGATAAGTCGTTGCCACATAAGGGAAGTCTTTGTTTGAACCGATAAATTCACGGTCTTCTTTATAAATACGAACAGTCGGATCAGAGACGACACTTGGGTGTAGTGGGTTAGTGTCAATCGGACTTTCAATTGGTTCATAGTGTTCAGGTAATGGACCCGTTGTAATTTTATCTACAGCGAATAAACGACCAACACCTTCTGCAGACATAATAAATGGACCTGCATCAGAACCTGGTGGTTGTGTACCATAGTCAGCGACATCTAACCAGTTCCAGTTTTTACCGTTCCATTTGATTAATTGACGGTGTTTATCCCAAGGATTACCGTTAATATCAAGTGAAGCACGGCTGTAAAGGATACGGCGGTTTGCTGGCCATGCGAAGCCCCAACCTAATGTACAACCTAAACCTGATGGGTCAGAGTTGTCACGGTTTGCGGTTTGGTTACCTTTTTCAGTCCATTGACCCACATAGATCCAGTTACC
>JAGZXE010000092.1:0-7124 GCA_018378615.1 Parahaemophilus parainfluenzae | reverse complement strand
AATAACCGGAACGGCAATTTCACGCGTACCAATAATCGCCGCACGGAATGGCGTTTCACCTAACTTAATGTGGCGGTCTACGTTTTCCAATACCACAATCGCATCATCCACCACCAAACCGATGGCTAGAACCAATGCTAGCAAAGTCATCAAGTTAATGGAGAAATCAAATGATTGAAGCAACATGATTACCCCAATTAATGAAATCGGAATAGTGATAACCGGGATTAAAATCGCGCGGAATGAACCAATAAACATGGTAATCACCACCAACACGATTATCGTTGCCTCAACAATCGTTTTGATTACTTCATTAATTGAGTTATTAATCGCAATTGTACGGTCATATAAGATGTCAGATTCAATAGCATCCGGCAGATTATTTTTGATACTCTCATAAAGTGGACGCACTTTTTCTGCAACGGTTAATGGGTTAGCTGACGAAGTTGGGTTAATCGCTAATACAACAGAATCTGCGCCATTCGCTACCGCACGTGAGCTATCGCTTGATTTATTTAACTCAATATCAGCGATATCGCGTAAACGTACTAACTTATCACCGCTAGACTCTACAATTAAATTACCTAATTCTTCAACCGATTTTGTTGTGGTTTCTACTTTGTTTTTATAGGTTACAAAATAGCCATTATCATTACCAGCCGCCGTTTGAACGTTATTCGCTGATAATGCAGACATCACTTTTGTGGCTGAAAGGTTTTGAGCCGCCATTTTTTCTGGATCTAACCAAATACGAAGTGCGTACTCAGATGCACCAAAGATCTGCACACTCGCCACCCCTTCTACAGTAAAGAACTGAGGTTTGACTACGCGTTGAATATAGTCAGTCACTTGGCTTGCATCAAGCTTGTCAGAACGGAAACTAATATACATAATCCCCGAACCACCGGTTGATGAAGAAACTGTTGGATCTTCAATACCACTTGGCAATTCAGAACGAACCGAGTTAACTTTAGCTAACACATCTGCCAAGGCTGCATTCGGATCCGTATTTAATTTCATTTTTACGGTGACTGTTGACGTACTTGGGCTAGAGCTTGAAGACATATAGTCCACATTATCCGCTTGTGCTACCGCCTCTTCAATTTTGGAAGTAACAAACGCTTGAATTAAGTTCGCATTCGCCCCTGGATATGCAGTGGTCACCGTAATCACCGTCGTAGTCATTTTCGGATATTCGCGCACAGCCAATTTCGAGATCGCTTGTAAACCTAAAATAATGATTAACAAGCTAATCGAAACCGCCAAAACAGGGCGACGAATAAATATATCGGTAAATCTCATTCGCTTTTCCTAATTAAAGATTCGTTTTATTTGCAGGTTGTTCTGTACCCACGCCCGCTTTATCTGCAACAGAAACTAATGCACCATTACTTAAGTTTTGCTGACGATTTGATTATGCTCAGTTGGTAAAGCAACATTTAAGCGAGTAAACATACCGGATAATAATTTTGCTCCATCTTCTGGTTCAAACGTTGCTTGAACATCGACTAAACCCGTTGAAGAATTAATTGCTGGCTCAATTGCTGTAACCTTCGCGGCAAAAGTTTCACCTTTACGCGCATCTGCCGTAGCCGTTACTTTTTGACCAATATGCAATTTATCTAATAGGTTTTGAGCAATCGCAAAATCCACTTTCATAGAAGAACGATCTTCCACACGCACAATTTCAGTACCGTTTGAAACGTACTGACCAGCATTCACTTTCACGATACCGGCTTTACCATCAAATGGTGCCACGATTTGGCGACGTTCAATCGCCGCTTTTAATGACTCAATATTTGCCGCTTGTGCTTCATAAGCTGCTTTTGCATTATCTAATTCTTGACGAGAAACAGCCCCGCTGCCCGCAAGGTTTGCATAACGTTGATAAGTTTGACGTAATGACACCACCTGAGCTGTTTCAGGTTTATTTGCTAAGAAATCAGCAATGCCTTTTGCTTTCATATGATTCAGAAAAATCATTGCAGCAAAAATTAACACAAATACGCCTAACGCTAATTTCAAAAAGAAAACGTGTGAGCGCTTTGGTCTATTAGTTTGAGTTATACTCATTTGGAAAACTCCATTAAGACAATAAAATTACTACTTCTGAATTGCACGCCAAGAGCGTTCAATAACAGATTCTAAAATTACATCAGTCACTGTTGTACCGAGAAATTTGTTATCTGAGGCTAAAACCATTGCGGTTTTAATACTCAGCAAAAATAACATATGAGGATCTAAATCAGCTAACTCATTTGCTGCTTGTCCCTTGAGACAAAATTGATCCCAACACGAATGCTCCATTTCTTTACAGGTTTCAATAAACTCTGGTAAAGATCGATATTGGTTCATATTTGACAAAATCGTTGGATTTTCTTGGAGAAAATGCCAAATATTCCACCACATTTTTCTGTATTGTTCGAAAAAAGGTTGATTTTCATCAAAACCTTCTTCAATCGCCAAAACAAACTTATTGAACACTCGACGAGCAAATTGTGCTAATAACTCGTCTTTACTCTTAAAATAAAGGTAAATCGTGCCAGCGGCGATACCAGCTTCCTTGGCTAACTTATGCATAGAAAGATGATGTAATCCTTCTTTTGCCATAAGACGATCTGTGGCATCAAAGATCTGCTCGCTGACATCAAGCTTCGTTTTAGAGGCTTTTACTTGTCGCATAATAAAAAATTAAATTCTTAGGGTTATATATGAGAAAGGTCATTTAAGATAAATAATCAAAAATGAATGAACGTTCATTTTATTGATTTTTCGTTTTTTGGCAAGGGGTAAATATAAAAAAAGTGCGGTTATTTTTAACCGCACTTTTAAATTCTGAATTACATTCCAATTACAACGCAACTTGCCACTGATTTTGCTTTATCTTGTGCGGCTGTTGCGGCATCTCGACTACCAAATGGTCCCACGCGTACACGGTTCCATTCTTCACTTGTCGCAATTTGTGCATTCACGCCAGCCATCGCAAGACGACCTTGTAAGCTTTCTGCTTGTGCGCGATTTTTAAAGGCACCACATTGTAAACCAAATTTCTTACCGCCCGCCTGTACTTGCTGTTCAGCCGGTTTTGGTTCTGCTTTTTTGGGTTGCTCCGTTTTAGCCGGTTCTGTTTTTACAGGTTCTGCTTTCACCACTTCTGCTTTTTTCGGTGGTTCAGGCTTTTTAACTGGCTCAGGCTTTTTCGCTTCTGGTTTTGCTGTTTGCTGAGCTGGCTGAGCTTGAGCTGTCTGTGTTGGTTGAGCTTGCTGTGCTTGAGCCGCAGCTTTTTCTGCATTCGCTGCTTCTTGCTCTTTACGTTGAGCTTCTAATTTTTTCGCTTCTTCTGCTGCCTTTTGCTCTTTTTCCATTTGGATAAGCACTTGACGTTGCTCTTCCGTCAAACGCATATTTTTTTCAACAGAAGAAGGATTATTATCCACCGGCACCGTACGGGTTTCTAATTCTTTAATGTAGTGCCACACTTCTTCTGGACGATTTGGTAACACACTTTTCGGTTGTGGTTTTTCCGGCTGAACATTTGTCGTCACTACGGGTGCTGGCGTTTTACTTTTTAAGAAGTAAAGCCCTAACCCAAAACCTAATACCGCCACCAACGCAAGAACAATTAAGGTATTGCGATTAAAACTTTTCTTTGCTTTCTTTTTATTATTTTTTGAGCCGCTTCGACCGGCAAAATCTCGATGAGCCACGATAAAATCCTAAAATATTCGATAAATTAAACTTAGAGTATAAAAAAACGCTTAATTCTACTGAAAAACTGTGCATTTTTCTAGGGAATTTTTGCTAACTCAAATCCAATGGATCCACGTCTAAAATTAACCGCACTTGAGAAGACTTTATCAGCTCTGGCGAATATCGACTTAATGCCGCCTGTAATTGTTTTCGAGAGGCGTGTTGTAATAGTAACTGCCAACGATACTGTCCCGCTTTTTTGCTGAACGGTGCAGGAATTGGCCCCAACACTTGCAAGCCTTCTATTTTTTGTTCATAGAAGAAAGACGCTAATTGCGACAATGCATTTTCCGCCTCTTCAGAATGACAACATTGTGCTTTAAACAACGCTTGGAAACTAAACGGAGGCAAGCCTATATTATAGCGTAGCTTCAAGGTTTCTTCTGCAAAGGCTTGATAGCCCTTTTCTAGCAAGGTCGTTAATAACGGATGATCCGGATAATGGGTCTGCAAAACCACTTCGCCCTGTTTTTCGGCTCTGCCTGAGCGCCCCGCCACTTGCACATAAAGCTGCGCCAAACGTTCTTCGGCTCTGAAATCAAGGGAAAATAAGGCATTATCCACATTTACTAAAGCAACCAAAGTGACATTCGGGAAATGGTGTCCTTTGGCTAACATTTGTGTGCCAATTAAAATCTGGCTTTTACCTTGCTGAATATCCTCTAAATAACCTTCAAGCTTGCCTTTTCGCGCTGTGCTATCACGATCAATTCGAGCAATATTATATTGAGGAAAACGCGCTTTTAGGATTTCCTCCAGTTGTTCCGTGCCTAAACCCGTTGTGACTAAATGCGTTGAACCGCAATGACCACATTGCATCGGCACTGTTTTTTGCGCACCACAATGATGGCAGCGTAAAACGCGCTGATGTTGGTGATAAGTATAAGGCTTTTCGCAATGATGACATTCATCAATCCAGCCACATTCATGACATAACAACACAGGCGCAAATCCACGTCGATTAAGGAATAACAATACTTGGTTGCCTTTTTCTAAGTGTTCTTGCATACGTTGCAATAGCGGTTCGGATAAGCCGTTTTGAATTCGTTGATGTTTTAAATCAATTACAAATTGACGAAGTGCGGTCGCATTTCCGGCTCTTTTTGATAAGACCAAATGACGGTATTTACCATTTTGTACGTTATTCACACTTTCCAAACTTGGGGTCGCAGAACCTAACAAAATAGGAATATTGAGTTTTTGCGCTAAAACAATGCCTAAATCTCTCGCATGATAACGCCAGCCATCTTGCTGTTTAAACGAGCCGTCATGCTCTTCATCTAAAATGATTAAGCCGAGATCTGAAAACTGGGTGAAGAGCGCCGATCTTGTACCAATCACGATTGCACTCTGTCCTGTTCTTGCTCGCTCCCAAACATTTAAACGCTGCGTATCATTCAGGTTGGAATGCAATACATCAATTTCTACATTAAAGCGAGCTTGGAACCGTCTCACGGTCTGAGGGGTAAGCCCAATTTCAGGAACAAGCACTAAAACCTGTTTGCCTTTCTTTAAGACTTCTTCAATGTATTGCAGGTAAATTTCAGTTTTACCTGAACCAGTCACGCCCTCTAACAACCACACATTAAAGCCTTCTTGGAAAAGCAACTGGCTAAATGCAAGGGCTTGTTGCTTGTTTAAGGTCAATCGGTTATCAAGATTAACTAAAGGCTCATCCCCTAAAGCTTGTTGCCAACTTTTTTGTTCAGTAGGCACGATAATCTCTTCCACATAATCTTTGCCCTTTAAGGCTGACCAAATCGCGGAACTAATCTCATTGTTACCTTTTTCTAGATCTTGCGTTAGCAATAAATTTAAGGCTTCAATTTGTTTTTTGGCGCGTTTTAATTCGCCTGATTCTAACGCTTGTTTTCCAAGTTCCGTAATACGCCAAAAAGTGCGGTCATTTTTAACCGCACTTTCTCCATTACGAAGTTTGACTGGTAACGCTTGAAACAACACGTCGCCTAAGGCGGCACGATAATAATTAGCCGACCAAGCTAACCAATCCCACGTTGTGGAATTAAAGAGCGATTCTGTATCAAGCACATCAATAATCGGTTTTAACTTCTCTTTTGCGACATCCGAAGAAGCGGGCAAATCCACCACGATCCCGACTCGTCTTTGCGAACCGAAAGGCACCAACACGCGTCCACCAACGATTGGCGTCAAGTCGGTCGGATAGAGATAATCAAAAAATCGGGGAAGCGGTACGGCTAATGCAACTCGGACAATATTCATAACAAAAAACAATTAAAAATTTTCGCTATTATACGGGAATTAGGTGGAAAAATCCCACAACCTTGCCTTTTAGTGTATAATCGCCGCCAATTTTAATTAAGCGAATAAAAACCATGACAGAAGCGCAAAAAACCTTTGCTAATCAAAAACGTAAAACCGTTGAAACGGCTGAATTTACAGAAGATGGGCGTTATAAACGTAAAGTTCGTAGCTTTGTGTTGCGGACTGGTCGCTTAAGTGATTTTCAAAAAAATATGATGAACGATCACTGGGCTGATCTTGGATTAGATTATCAAAACGCCCCTTTTGATTTTGCCGCGATTTATGGCAATACAAATCCCGTTATATTAGAAATTGGCTTCGGGATGGGTAAATCTTTAGTGGATATGGCAGAAGCAAATCCTGATAAAAATTATCTCGGTATTGAAGTACACACGCCTGGTGTGGGAGCCTGTATTGCTTATGCGGTAGAAAAAGGCGTGAAAAACCTTCGCGTAATTTGCCATGATGCCACTGAAATTTTACGTGATTGTGTAAAAGACGGCGAGTTAGGTGGTTTACAGCTTTTCTTCCCAGACCCTTGGCATAAAGCAAAACATCATAAACGCCGTATTGTTCAACCGCGCTTTGTAGAGCAAGTCGTCCAAAAATTACAACCAAATGGCTTTATTCATATGGCCACGGACTGGGAGAACTATGCAGAACAAATGCTCGAAGTGCTTTCAGCCAATGAAAATTTAGTCAATACTGCCGAACAAGATTATATTCCACGTCCTGATTTCCGCCCTCTTACAAAATTTGAGGCGCGTGGCCATCGTTTAGGTCACGGTGTGTGGGATTTATACTTTAAGAAAAAATAATCATCGAGACGATGACTATACCCCATTACCTTAACATAGGAGAACATTGAAAATGAAAACTCGTAATCAACGTCAACGTAAAAAACTTCACTTAGCTGAATTCCAAGAATTAGGCTTTTTAGTGAATTGGCAATTTGCTGAAGGAACCAGCATCGAAACTATCGATGAAACCGTTGATCGTTTTATTGCTGAAGTGATTCAACCAAACGGCTTAGCTTATGAAGGTAGCGGCTATTTACATTGGGAAGGCTTAGTTTGCTTAGAGAAAATCGG
>JAGZXE010000091.1:0-5343 GCA_018378615.1 Parahaemophilus parainfluenzae | reverse complement strand
GATTTCATATTTACTCCTTAATTATTGATATAGATTGAAATTAAGCTTACTATAAACCTTAACATAAGGTTAAGGTCAAGGATTTTTTATGAACATTAGCGAAGTGGCAAAATTAGTCGGTTTATCAAGTAAACAAATTCGGGATTATGAGAAGTCCGGCTTATTAAAACCAGCACAGCGAAGCCTTTCTGGTTATCGCCATTATGAAGAAAAGGATTTAGAACGACTACGTTTTATTCGTCACTCTCGAGATGTAGGATTTTCACTCCAACAAATTCACCAACTTTTGCAATTACAGGATAATCCTAATCGTAGTAGCCGAGAAGTGAAAGCACTCACGACACAGCATATTAGAACATTGAATGAGCAAATTCATCATTTACAAAAAATGGTAGAGGAATTGGAACGATGGCATAACGCTTGTCAGGGCAATGATTGCCCTGAATGCAGTATTTTGGAAGGATTAAAAGGATGAAATTAATATTCCCAGCTTTCAGGATCAATGCCTAAATCACGCATGATTTCTTTGGCATTTTCAGGAATCTCATCATGGCGTTCTTTCATTAAATCTGCATCAGTCGGTAATGGCTGACCTGTAAAAGCATGTAAGAACGCCTCACAAAGCAATTCACTGTTTGTTGCATGGCGCAAACTTTTCAGCTGACGACGAGTACGCTCATTCGTCAAAATTTCCAATACTTTAATCGGAATCGAAACGGTAATTTTTTTGACTTGTTCGCTCTTTTTGCCATGTTCTGCATAAGGGCTAATATATTTGCCATCCCAGTTTGCCATAATGCACCTTAAATAACCTGATAATTTATCCGTATTTTAATGAAAAATAAACAAAATGACAATCTAGACGTCTAAAAGTATAGCATGCTATTTCCCTTACATTTACTTACAAACATTTACAATAATTTGCAGAACTAAAAAACATTACCTTTGACTAAATGCCTGTTGCATTTGCAATACATTATTGTTATTTGAGAATAACGACATATTTAATATTGAGGTCTATTATGTCAAAAAAACTTTTTGCTGAATTTTTCGGTACATTTTGGTTAGTTTTCGGTGGTTGTGGTAGTGCAATCTTTGCTGCTTCTGTCAACCTAGGTATCGGTTATGTGGGCGTTGCATTTGCCTTCGGTTTAACCGTATTAACCATGGCTTACGCTGTAGGTCACATTTCTGGTGGTCACTTTAACCCTGCAGTAACACTTGGTTTAGTGGCTGGCGGTCGTTTCTCTGCGAAAGATGCTCTTCCATACATCATTTCTCAAGTTGTTGGTGGCTTACTAGCGGGTGCTGCACTTTACCTTATCGCATCAGGTAAAGCTGGCTTTGATGCGACTGCAGGTTTTGCATCTAATGGCTACGGCGAACATTCTCCAGAAGGTTATTCTTTAGAAGCAGTATTCGTAGCGGAAGTATTATTAACTGCATTCTTCTTATTAATCATCATGGGTTCAACTCATAAAAATGCAGCTGCAGGTTTTGCGCCAATCGCAATCGGTTTAGGTTTAACCTTAATCCACTTAATCAGCATTCCTGTATCAAATACCTCTGTAAACCCTGCTCGTAGTACTGCAGTTGCGGTATTCCAAGGTACTTGGGCAATCGACCAATTATGGTTATTCTGGGTGGCACCGATTATCGGTGGTATTTTAGGTGGTATTATCTACCGCACTTTATTAGCGAAAAATAACTAAGATTTCGTTTCATAGAAAAAAGAAGGCATCATCACGATGCCTTCTTTTTTATCTTTATTCGTATACAAATATATAAATAAAAACCACCTTTCGGTGGTTTCAGTTAATTATAAGGTTTTTGCAAGATCTTTTAGGAAAGCTTTAAACTCTTTGCCTAATTTATCATGACGAAGACCATATTCTACAAAAGCTTCCATATAGCCAATCTTATCACCACAATCAAAGCTTCTGCCTGTCATATGGAACGCTTCAACGATCTCTTTCTCGATAAGCATATCAATTGCATCCGTTAATTGGATTTCATCACCCACACCAACTGGTGTTTTTTCTAATAAATCCCAAATCGCCGCAGAGAATACATAACGACCGACAACAGCAAGATTTGATGGAGCTTCTTCAACAGATGGTTTTTCAACAATGCTGTTAATTTTAACACTATCACCGCCTTTTAACTCTACGCCACCACAATCCGCGATACCATAGCTACTCACTTCATCCACGGCAACAGGCGCTACCATAATTTGGCTTGCTTGTGTTTCTTTAAAACGTTTAATCATTGCTGAAAGATTTTCTTTCTTTTGATTTGCCGTAAAATCTGCTAAAAGCACATCAGGTAACACCACTGCAAACGCCTCGTTTCCAACGACAGGACGACCACATAGCACAGCATGGCCTAAACCTTTCGCATTGCCTTGACGAACGTGCATGATTGTTACATCTTTAGGACAAATAGAACGAACCTCTTCCAAAAGTTGACGTTTAACACGTTTCTCAAGCATGGTTTCCAACTCAAAAGACGTATCAAAGTGGTTTTCAATCGCATTTTTAGAAGAATGTGTGACTAACACGATTTCTTTGATACCAGCTGCGACACATTCATTCACAACATATTGAATCAGTGGTTTATCCACAAGCGTTAACATTTCTTTTGGAATTGCTTTTGTTGCTGGCAACATACGAGTACCTAAACCAGCTACGGGAATAATTGCTTTCATTGATTTTCCTTTTTGTTTTAATATGGAATGACCACACTTCTATACTAAAAGTGCGGTCATTATTTATTAAATTTTGATAGATTTAAGTTGGAAAAGTTCCTTCTCTACCTTTATAACTCAAATTTCCGTTATTTTTAAAATCTTGCAAACCAATGGGTTTAATTTTTTGAAAAACGTTAATTAAATTATAAATAGAATGTAAAACATTCATAAAACTCGTTGGTCTAAGATGCCCCATCTATATGTTCATCTTTTGACTGCAGAATTCGTTGGTAAATTTCCTCTCGGTGAACAGATACTTCTTTAGGCGCTTGCACACCGAGTTTGACTTGGTTTCCACGTACACTCAAAACCGTGATAGAAATATCGTCTCCAATGAGAACACTTTCGCCAACTTTTCGAGTTAAGATTAACATCTTTTATCTCCTTAGTTTGCATTTATTAGATATCCCTATCAATCAAGTAAAGATCGGCATCCCACCGACCTGCTTGTACTACAGATTATTGCTTAACCAGTTTTGTGCGACAGTTAATGCTAGATTCACATTTTCTGGTTGGGAGCCTCCTGCCATTGCCATATCAGGGCGACCACCGCCTTTCCCACCAACTTGCTGAGCCATTAAATTCACTAGCTCACCAGCCTTCACTTTAGTAGTTAAATCGCTTGTTACGCCAACGACGAGGTTGACTTTATCATCTAAAATAGATGCAAATACAATTACGCCTGAACCAAGTTGATTTTTTAAATCATCAACCATCACACGTAACGATTTAGTTTCAATTCCGTCTAGTTGATGTACGATTACAGAAACATCATTAATTTTAACCGCACTTTTCACTAAATCGGAACCCGCTTGCATTGCGGCTTTTTCTTTTAATCCTTGTAATTCTTTTTCTGCTTTCTTCGCTTTATCTTGAAGTTGCTGAATTTTCTCAACAAGGGTATTAACGTCAGATTTAAACAAATCTGCACTTTGAGTAAGAATACGTTGTTGGTTATGTAACCAATTAATTGCATTTTCACCCGTTACCGCTTCAATACGACGAACACCTGCTGCAACTGCAGTTTCCGCCACAATTTTAAATAAACCGATATCACCGGTACGTTCAGCATGAATGCCACCACAAAGTTCAACGGAGAAATCTCCCATTGTTAAAACACGTACCACATCAGCATATTTTTCACCGAATAACGCCATTGCACCTTTCGCTTTTGCCGCTTCGATATCCATTACGTCCGTTTGAACCACAAAATTCTCACGCACTTTTTGGTTTACCAACGTTTCAATTTCGTTAAGCTGTGCTTTGGTAATCGCTTCCGGATGAGCAAAGTCAAAACGTAATGCCGTATCAGATACTAACGATCCTTTTTGCACTACATGGTGACCTAAAACTTGACGCAATGCGGCATGTAATAAGTGTGTTGCAGAATGATTAAGTGACGTTTGATGACGTCTTGCTGCATTCACAACCGCATTGACTGTTTGTCCGACTTTTAAAGTACCTTGCTCTAACTCACCAATATGACCAAATACTTGACCATATTTTTGAGTATCTTTTACATTAAACTGAACATCTTGAGAAGTTAAATAACCGCTGTCACCAATTTGACCACCTGATTCCGCATAGAATGGAGTATTTTCTAAAATCACCACGGCACTTTGCCCTGCAGTAATGCTGTCTACTGATTTACCATCATGGAAAAGTGCGGTCACTTTGGCTAAAGATTCTGATTCAGTATAACCTTCAAATTTTGTTTCGCCTTCTACACGAATAACATTGTTGTAATCCATGCCGAATTGGCTTGCAGATTGTGCGCGTAAGCGTTGTGCTTCCATTTCACGCTCAAAACCTGCTTCATCAATTGCAATATCACGCTCACGACATACATCTGCCGTTAAATCAAGTGGGAAGCCATAAGTATCATAAAGTTTAAAGGCTACTTCACCTGACAAAACACCATCTTTCACTTGAGCAAGCGCATCGTCTAATAAGCTTAATCCGCGTTCTAATGTACGAGCAAATTGTTCTTCTTCTAAACGAAGTAATTTTTCGACATTCGCTTGTTTTTCTTTAACTTCTTTGCCGGCTTCCGCCATGACTTCAATTAAAGTCGGCACAAGTTTATAGAAGAACGCATCTTTAGCACCTAACAAGTGACCATGACGTACTGCACGACGGATAATACGACGTAATACATAACCGCGACCTTCGTTTGATGGAATTACACCATCTGCAATTAAATATGCACAAGAACGAATGTGGTCTGCAATTACGCGTAATGATTTATTGGTTAAATCTGTTGTTCCTACGATTTCAGCTGTTTTCGCAATTAATTTTTGGAAAATATCGATCTCATAGTTAGAGTTTACATGCTGTAATACGGCGGAAATACGCTCTAAGCCCATCCCGGTATCAACAGATGGACGTGGTAGTTTTTCCATTGTACCGTCTGCTTGACGGTTAAATTGCATGAATACCACGTTCCAAATTTCGATATAGCGGTCACCATCTTCTTCAGGTGAACCTGGAGGCCCACCCCAAATGTGATCACCGTGATCGTAGAAAATTTCAGTACATGGACCACAAGGACCTGTGTCACCCATTGCCCAGAAGTTATCTGATGCATAAGGCGC
>JAGZXE010000090.1:0-9163 GCA_018378615.1 Parahaemophilus parainfluenzae | reverse complement strand
GAATAGTGAATAGGTTAAATCGGATTGACCAAATTCACAACATTTTTTTAAAAATTAGAGAAATTTTATGCAAAATCAACAAATTTTAGAAGATCGCATCGCCGAACTTGAAATGAAAATTGCTTTTCAAGAACAACTTTTAGACGAACTCAACCAAGCATTAGTTCAACAACAATTTGATATGGATAAAATTCAACTTCAACTCCGCTATCTCGCCGGCAAATTAAAAGATATGCAACCTTCTAACATTGCTAGCCAAGCAGAAGAAACACCGCCTCCGCATTATTAAAATGTAATAAAACCATATTTTTAGCTAAATGCGTGATCTTCATCACAAATTCATGAAAAATATTTTTATTTTATTGAAAAAATAACTAAGTGTTTTTATGGTTACCTCTATAGTTGTAAGCCAAATAGAGGATGTAAAAATGGCAAAGTTAGAAATAAAAAATATTACAAAAAAATTTGGTGACTTTTACGCAGCAAATAATATTACTTTTACCGCTGAAGAAGGCGAGTTTGTCACCTTATTAGGACCAAGCGGCTGTGGTAAAACCTCCTTATTAAAATTAATCGCTGGATTTCATGTGGCTGATGAAGGTGAAATCCTTATCGGAGGAAAAAATGTTAACAATGTTCCTCCAGAAAAACGCAATACAGCCATGTGTTTCCAATCTTATGCCCTTTTCCCTCACCTCAACGTTTCTCACAATATTTGCTATGGTTTAAAGCAACGTAAAATTGATATTGAAGAACAAAAACAGCGTTTAAATCTCGCATTGAAACAAATGGATTTAGAATTTCATAAATTGAAATTACCCAATGAGCTTTCTGGAGGTCAACAACAACGTGTCGCATTAGCCAGAGCCATGGTCACTCGTCCAGATGTGATTTTATTTGATGAACCGCTTTCTAACTTAGATGCCAAATTACGCGAAAGTGTACGTTTTGAAATTAAGCAACTCTCAAAACAATATAATTTAACTAGTATTTATGTGACTCACGATCAGGCTGAAGCCCTGACCATGTCAGATAAAATTATTGTGTTAAATAAAGGTGCTATTGAGCAAATTGGCTCTCCTCAAGATATTTATCATCACCCTAAAAACTGCTTTGTGGCAGATTTTATTGGCATTGCCAATATCACAGAAGCCAATGTAAAAAATATCGGTGATAACCTTTATGCTGTTAGTTCTATTTTTGGCGATTTCACCGTATTTTCAGAGAAAAAACCGGAATCAGAACGAATTTATATTTGCTTTCGACCGGAAGACATTGAATTGTTACCAAACGCACAAACGGAAGCGGAAAACCAAATTACAGTAGATATCATCAACACCGCTTTTATGGGCAATATCACGGAAGTGCAAGGAGTCATTAAACGTAATGATGAAGAGAAAAAATTACGCCTGCAACTAACAAAATGTCCGAATTTGAGCGATAAACTCACCTTTACGGTTCCCCGCTATGCGATTAAATTCTTGGAGTCCGTAAAATGAAAAGTCTCAAAAATGATGTTAAAGCATGGTTATTGCTATGTAGCGGTTTAGGTACGATCCTATTTTTAATGGGGTCCACGTTCTACATTGTCGTCTCTCAAAGCCTTGGTTTATACAGTATGGGCGGGGAAGAAAGTCAATTTAGTTTAGAGTATTGGCAAGCCGTATTAAATAGCCCTGTATTCCAAAATTCGTATATTTATTCCGTAAAAGTGTCTTTATTAGGGGCAATTTTATCCATCATCGTGGCTTATCCCATTGCCATGTGGTTACGTAAAAAATTACCAGCCAAGGTAACAATTATAACCATCTTGAGGGCGCCTATGTTGGTACCAGGATTAGTTGCAGCCTTCTTGTTCGTCAATATGATCTCTTACCACGGCATTCTTAATGAGGTATTTGTTTATTTAGGCATTTGGGACGAACCGAAAACCTTACAAAATGATGAATTTGGTTGGGGGGTAGTGATTTTACAAATGTGGAAAAACATTCCCTTTGCTTTAATTCTTATTGGTGGCGCGGTCAATTCACTGAAAACTGATTTATTAGATGCGGCAGCTAATTTAGGTTCGAGTCCTTGGCAACGTTTTCGTTATGTGATATTCCCTCTAACCTTAGGTGCGGTACAAGTTTCCTTTATTTTAATATTTATCGGTGCACTCGGTGATTTCGCCTTTTATAGTATTGCAGGTCCTCGTAGTACCTATTCTTTAGCACGTTTAATGCAAATGTCCGCCTATGAATTTGAAGAGTGGAATCAAAGTGCGGTCATGGCATTAACGATTATGTTGACCTCTGCCTTCTTCTCCATCCTAGTGTCATTATTGATTAAACCATTAGCCGTCAAACGTGGAGAAGTCAAATGAGTAGTTCCGTACAAATCACAACGAAAAATGGTCGATTAATCGCACGTATTTCCTTAACTTTCTTTATTCTTGCTAATTTTATTTGGTTGTTCTTGCCATTTTTGATGGCTGGTTTATGGTCATTGGTAGATCCCGCTAAACCGTGGAGTTATCCAGATATTTTCCCTCAATCATTATCTTTTGAGCGTTGGAAAATCGTCTGGGAAACCACCTCTTTACCTGAAGCAATGTTTAATAGCTATACCATTGCGCCTACGGTTTCTCTGATCACTATTTTACTCTCTCTCCCAACAGCTTATGCATTTGGACGTATGGAGTTTAGAGGTAAAAAATTAGCAGAATTATTAACACTGATTCCATTGGTTATTCCAGGCATGATTATTGCCCTATTCTTTAGCCGTATGTTATTAGATTTAAATATTAATAATCCATTCATCGGAATTGTTATTGGGCATGTTGTACTCACGTTACCTTATGCTATTCGGATTTTATCCGCAGGCTTTTCTTCTGTACCACAAGACCTCATAGATGCTAGCCGTGACTTAGGTGCATCTAAATTTACCGTTTTCAAAGACGTGTATATGCCGATGTTAAAACCTAGTTTTTTAGCATCAATTATCTTCTGTTTAGTGAAAAGTATTGAAGAGTTTGCTATCGCTTTCGTTATCGGGTCGCCAGACTTTATTACCGTGCCAACCATTTTATATTCTTTCCTCGGTTATTCTTTTATTCGTCCGAATGCGGCCGTTGTATCGATTATTTTGTTGGTACCAAACATTATTTTGATGATGATTATCGAAAAATTGTTGAAAGGGAATTATCTCTCTCAATCCACAGGAAAAGCATAATTTTCACAAGGAGCATCTTATGCAAAAAAATATCCGTAAACTTCTATCCATTGGTCTTACCGCTGCCGCCTTGGCTGTCAGTACTTTTGCCTCGGCTTCCACTGACTTAAGTGGTAAATCTTGGAGTGAAATCGAAGAACTCGCTAAAAAAGAAGGAAAATTGACAGTTAGCGTTTGGTATCTGCAGCCGCAATTCCGTAATTTTGTCAAAGAATTTGAAAATCAATACGGTATTAAAGTCAAAGTACCTGAAGGCACCTTGGACGGAAATATCAATAAACTGATTGCTGAAAAAAATCTAGAAACCGGCAAAATGGATGTGGTTGTGTTAAATGCTGACCGTTTAGGCAACGTAGCGAAAAATGACATTCTTGTAAAACTCAATAACTTACCAAATTTCGATAAATTAAATCACCACTTACAAGGTGTTGAATTGGGCGATATGGCAGTAGGTTATTGGGGAAACCAAACCGGTCTAGCTTATGATCCTATGCGAATCAAAGAAGAGGAATTGCCACAATCTTGGGCAGACATGGAAAGCTATATTGATAAAAATCCAAAAAAATTCGGCTATTCAGATCCAAATGGTGGTAGCTCTGGTAATGCCTTCATTCAACGAGCTTTAGTGTACATCAATGGTGATTATGATTATCGTACCGATAAAATCGATGAAGCACAGATTGCTAATTGGAAGAAAACCTGGGATTGGTTCAGTAGTAAAAAAGATGCGCTAATCCGTACCGCTTCAAATGCTGATAGTCTAACCCGTTTAAACGATGGTGAGTTAGTAATTGTCTCCGCATGGCAAGATCACTTGTTCAGCTTGCAAAAACAAGGTGCAATTACTGACCGTTTAAAATTCTATGTACCAAAATTTGGGATGCCTGGCGGTGGTAATGTTGTAACCGTAGCAAAAAATGCGCCTAACCCAGCCGCATCACTTGTTTTCGTGCATTGGATTACCTCACCTGAAGTACAACAGAAATTAAACCAAGAATTCGGTGTTCGTCCACTCAATAGTGAATCTGGTTTGAAAGATACTATTTTCTTCTCAACACCATGGCGTAAAGCCGAAATGGAAGCCTTCACAAAAGAGGTTATTTCGAGATAAACAACAAACCGCACTTTAACGTGCGGTTTACTTTTATAGGCTAATAAAGTGCGGTCAGTTTTAACCACATTTACAACCAAACAAAATAAGTCATACTGCCGATGATGGCGATACAGAATAGATTGAGAATCAAGCCGACTTTGGCCATATCAAGTTGCTTCACATTTCCTGTTGCAAACACAATAGCATTTGGCGGTGTAGCGATTGGCAACATAAATGCACAACTTGCCCCACAAGCGATAATTGCGGCTAAGGCGATAGGGGGTAAATTCATGGATTGTGCCACTGAAATCACAATTGGCATAATCAATGCGGCACTGGCAGTATTCGATGTGAATTCTGTTAAGAAAATAATAAATGCGGTTATCACAAAACAAAGCACCCAAAGTGGTTTGGTTTGTACAAACTGAACGATGCTATCTGCCATAATTTTACTGGCGCCAGAATCTTTCATCACAATACTGAGTGTTAAACCACCACCAAATAAAACGAGTACCCCCCATTCAACACGTTCTTGAATTTCTTTCCAACTTGCCACACCTGAAACACAAATAAAGATCACAACGCATAGCGCAATCACCGTATCAAAGTTTTCGATTTTTTTCGGCAATTCAAGAAGAGAGCTAATCCATGGATTTAGAAGAGAACTGAAAAGTAACATAATCGCCATACCGATGAAGATCAGTAAAGTAATGATATTTTTTCGATTAAAGCTGACTTTCTCAAGTGACGGATTAAATTCCACAGAAAAGTCTGGACGTAAAATTACCCATAAAGAAAAAATCATTGAAGGTACAAGCAATACCATCACTGGGAGCTGCCACAGCGGTGTTGTTAATCCACATGGAAAGGAATGTGGTTGCAGTAAACAGATAGGTGATAGAAAGTTTTAAGTTTCCTTTGGCCAAACGGATAATGTAATTCGCAATAATCTTATCTAGATTCTGAATTTGTAACACCGCCGCCACCACAAATCCCCCAAAGAACATATAAATAATTGGCGTGGAGAATGGCGCAAGCGCTTTTTGTGTATTAATCAAGCCTAATCCAATAGCTACAACAGGCACCATGAGGGATGTCACGGTAATATTAAAGGCTTCCGTTAACCATAAAATACCAATAAAAATCAGCAAGGCTAGCCCGCGATTCTCTTGAGCAGAAAACGGCAGTATTTTGATTAACACCAACATGAAGACAAAGTCTAAGGCAAGAATAATGAGACTTTTATATTTAGAGAGAAAGGTTTGTTGAGTTTGCATATACAATCTCCTATAAAACGATAGGGGAGATTATTAATTAGCATTTAACCGAAAAAATTGAAACATATTTTTAACAAATTTGTGACACGCTTCAAACTATTTTTCTAAATAATAAATTTATTTTCTACAAATCGTCTCAAAAGCATTTCTAGCTGATTTCGAGTATAATTTTTAAAAACAAGAATTAAATGAGATGGAGAATATGAATGCACGAAAATAAGGGTGTAGCAATTCAGCTTTGTGATAAAGATTTCCTTAATAATTTTAACCCAGATTTCCTTGCTTTATACGATCTCAATACTTGGGATAAATCCATGGGCTCACGGGATCGACTTAACCTCGTCAAAGAAGCCTCTGTCGATGCCATTCTTGTTGATAGTAGCTTATCCTACAATACTGATAGCTTGCTTTGTTGGGGGGCAACATTAAAAACTGGAGGATATCTAATTTTAGAAGCCATTGAGTATTGCCATCCACAAATACTGGCTGACAACTTAGAGATGATATTTGAGTACCAACCTATATCAGAGAAATCCCACGTTTGGTTTCTGCGTAAAAAAGCGCTTGCTGACCAAGAAAGTCTTAAACAAAATCTCAGCCATCAACTGCTCAATCATCCAATTACGGCTTACCGAGTACAAAACGCACTTAACCAATTAGAGCAAAGCTATCCTTATGATGATTTAGCTGCCTATACTCGCACCCAAATTTATAATACACAAGAGTTGACCGACGCCGCTTTAAGCGCTTGGAATAATTATTTTTTTCGCGCTCCTAAAGCTAATATACATTATTTCAGCACTCTACAAAGATTAAGTGCGGGAGATTATCATCGAGGATTTTATCAACGAGAATTTATTCTCTACAATAAGCATTCCTTGCGTAGTAGAATTCCTCCCTCCTTAGAAATATTAGACAAACAATGGCAAGGCGAAACTCTAGTTGGTCAACGTTTGGTTGTATGGAGTGAATTTGGCTTAGGTGATGAAATTATGTTCTCCCAATTGGCTCACTATCTCAAAAGCCAACAGCCTAAACAATTAATTTTTATCGTCCAACCACCCCTTGTTGATATCATGAGATCTCATCCTGATATTGATGTCGTAATAAGCTCTGACGAATGGCATAATCAGCATATTGAGTTTGATTATTGGGTTTATCCTCATTCAATTTTAGCTCATGTAACGGAACCATTTAATACTCTACCTAAACGCATACCTTATTTATTTGCAGATCCCGCACTTATTGACAAAATGGCTCAGCGTATAAATAAAATGGAAAGATTGAAGATTGGCTTGGTATGGCGAGGCTCCCCAGAGCACGAAAACGATATCCATCGTTCAATTCATGATTTAACACAAGTTGAATCATTATTATCCCAAACACCTCATTATTGGTTCTGCCTACAAAAAGATCTCAACGAAGCTGAGCGAAGTCTTATGGCGCATTATCAAATACCGCTTATTGGACCAACTTGTCAAAATTTTAGTGATACTGCTGCAGCGATAGCAAACTTAGATCTCGTGGTGACAGTGGATACCTCTATTGCACATTTAGCTGGCGCGATGAATATTCCCACTTTTTTAATGCTCGCATTTATCAAAGATTGGCGCTGGGGGTTTAAAGAAAATAATCTGTGGTATCCATCCATAAAAGCTTTTCACCAGCGAGCTCCTCTATATTGGCCAACCGTCATTGAGGAAATTATTGAAGCCATCAAACAATTCACTTCTAAATAAACAACAAACCGCACCTAAAAGTGCGGTCTGTTTTGCTTTCGTTTTTTATTGTTGCATACGTGCTTGAATACGTTCTGGCAATCTTAATCCAACGAGAGCAACAAGGACAATTGTCCAGAATAAGGTGACATACACAAGGGCTGAACCAAGTCCCACTCTTTCGCTAAGTGCGGCGGCAATCACAGGAGACACCCCACCGCCAATCGCGGCGAAGTTATAGATGAAACCAATACCTGTGCTTCGCATTTCAGCCGGGAAGAACGTCGCCATATATTTTGGTACTAAACCAGCAATCCCTAAGTTAGTTGCGAGTAAGAAGAAGAGCAACGCACCAAGCGCTAATACATTATTTTCTGGCAAATAGAATACTGGGAAGAGGAAGAAAAGTGATAACAATAAGCTATATACAAAGGTTTTCTTCTCACCCAATTTATCACCGATAAAGCCAGCAATTAAAGTACCGATAAGGATACCAAAGCCCGCCCAGAACATCAGTGATTTCACATTTTCAGCATAGCCGTTTTCTTTGAGGTAAAGTGGAAGCAAGCCCACTACCGGCCAGTTTACGGAGAAAATTGAATAACAAACTAAGAAAATAATTAAGGTAATTGGTAATTGTTTTTTAGTGAATAGGTCAGTAAGTGGAACTTTATTCACTTTACCCGCTGCTTTTGCTTGCGCCCATTCTTCACTTTCAGGTGCATGGCGACGAACGTAAAGCACTAAGGCGACTGGTGCTAAACCAATAAAGAAAGCCATACGCCAACCATAAGTTTGAGACACCCAAGGAATCACTTGAGAAGCAAGAATATTACCAATGGAGAAGCCACTCACTAAGAATGCACTGGCTTTTGTACGTAAATGTTGTGGCCAGCTTTCAATGGCATAAGAGGAAGAACAAGCATATTCACCCGCCATCCCCATACCGATAACCATACGGAAGATGAAAAGCCAAATATAACTTGTGGATAAGCCGCACAAGAATGTGCCAACAGAATACGTGATAATGGAAACAATCATCGCCAAACGACGACCATATTTATCGGCAAAACTACCAAAAATCGCCCCACCTAATGGACGTGCGACGAAAGCTGCAAGTAATAATGTAGATGTTTCCGTTGTGCTCATGGCGAATTCTTTTTGAATATCCAAAAGCACGTAAGTAATAAGCATATAATCGAAGCCATCAAAAACATAACCTAACCAAGCCGCAAATAACGCTTTTTTTTGCGTAGGACTGACTTCTTTATACCATGGTAATGATGTTGCCATAACAACCTCCTTCCTTGTATTTGAGAATTTTGTGGTATAGATCACAGAATTTAAAATCACTGCTAATTTCTGCTTGCATAAATAAAGATAAGACGTATGATGTCTTATGTCAATTAGAGAGAATGAGAGCTGGATCACAAATTCAGAAAATAGATTAGAAAATGAGAACAGAAATGAAAAAAACAAGTAAAAAAGAAGCAAGTCTCGTTTTGCAGGATAAAATCAAATCGCTCATCATCAAACAAAATCTTAAATCTGGCGATTTGATGCCAACAGAAAATGAACTGATTGAACAGCTTGGAGTGAGCCGTTCCAGTTTGCGTGAAGCCATTAAATCTTTAGAGGCACTACACATTTTAGACATTCGCCATGGTGTTGGCACTTTTGTGAGTGAATCATCTCTTGTACCCATGATTCGTGGATTAAGTTTTCACACTCAATTGAATTTGCATAATGATCATAATCAGCTGATTAATATTTTGGATATTCGGGAAATTTTGGAATACGGTTTTGCTCCGATGGTGTTGGGAAAAATTAGCCAAGAACAGACCGCACTTTTGCAAAAATCA
>JAGZXE010000089.1:0-6191 GCA_018378615.1 Parahaemophilus parainfluenzae | reverse complement strand
GGTGAATTTGATGCTGAAGGTAATTTATTTATTACCGACCGCATTAAAGAATTGATGAAAACTTCTAACGGTAAATACATTGCGCCACAATATATTGAAGGGAAAATTGGTAAAGATAAATTTATCGAACAAATTGCGATTATTGCTGATGCAAAAAAATATGTTTCAGCGTTGATCGTGCCTTGTTTTGATAGCGTAGAAGAATATGCGAAAAAACTGAATATTAAGTATCAAGATCGCATGGAATTACTCAAACACTCTGAAATTATCAAGATGTTTGAACAACGTATCGAAAGTCTTCAAAAAGAATTGGCGCACTTCGAGCAAGTGAAGAAATTTACGCTACTCTCTCAAGCATTTAGCGTCAAACTTGGTGAAATAACACCTACACTCAAATTACGCCGAAAAGTGATTATGGAACGCTATCATCATATTATTGACTCGATGTATTCCAACAACAAAGAAAACAAGGAAAATAAAGAATAAAAAGTGCGGTGAATTTCACCGCACTTTTATTTTGACGAAAATAATTTATTCGACTTTAACCAATACACCTTCTTGATGAGGTTTTAATACACCGACCTCGCTAAGCTCAATACCGGCTTTTTTCGCAATCTCTAAGATTTCCACCTCACTTTCTGGTTTCACCGCAATCAACAAGCCACCAGAGGTTTGAGGATCACAAAGTACCGCCTTTTGATAATCCGTAAGAGGACCAATTTTATGACCATAGCTTTCAAAGTTACGGTTGGTTCCACCTGGGACACAACCTTCTGCAATGTAATCTGCTACGCCATCTAATAATTTGATTTTATCAAAATGCACAACCGCATTAAGATTTGAGCCTTCACAGATTTCAGCCAAGTGCCCTAACAAACCAAAGCCAGTTACATCTGTCATGGCGGTGACACCTGCCACTTCCGCAAATTGGCTACCAATCAGGTTCATTTGGCACATTGCTGCCGTTGCCAATCCTTGATGTTCTGGTTTTAACTTGCCTTTTTTCTCAGCAGTAGTCAGCACACCGATACCTAATGGCTTGGTTAAATAAAGCTTACAATTTGCTTCTGCTGAGGCATTACGTTTTACACGATCCGTTGCTATAACGCCTGTTACGGCTAAACCAAAAATGGGTTCTGGCGCATCAATCGAGTGTCCGCCAGCTAACGAAATCCCCGCTTGATGACAAGCAAAACGGCCACCATCAACAATTTTCTGTGCCACTTCTGCCGGCAATTTATTAATCGGGAAACCTAAAATGGCAATTGCCATAATCGGCTTACCACCCATTGCGAAAATATCACTAATGGCATTGGTTGCGGCAATACGACCAAAATCAAAAGGATCGTCCACAATCGGCATGAAGAAATCCGTAGTACTAATAATTGCAGTACCATTACCAAGATCATAAACCGCAGCGTCATCCGCTGTTTCATTTCCCACTAATAAATTGGGGTCAGCAAATTTTTCGAGTTTAGTCTGTAAAATTGTCCCTAACACCTTAGGCGAAATTTTACAGCCTCAACCTGCGCCGTGGCTGTATTGTGTTAAACGAATCTCATCCGTCATATTCAATCCTTTGTAAAAATAACGTACTTCTTAAAAAAAGAGCGGTTAGAAAAAACCGTATTTAGGAGGCTAACTTCTCCACTTTTGCTTGCTTGATCATGTTATCGCTGACTTCTAAAATGGTAATTCTTAGGCCATTGATTTCACAAACCGTTCCTTCATCAGGAATATCTTCAAGATGCTCGAGAATCAAACCATTAAAGGTGCGTGCATCTTCTGTATCTAATTCCCAACCAAACATTTTATTCAAATCACGAAGATTTGCCGAGCCTTCAATAATCATCGAACCATCAGATTGCTGAACGACTTCTTGTTCAATAGTCGGTGCAGTAGTGGTTGTAAAATCACCCACAATTTCTTCTAAAATATCTTCAAGCGTGACAAGTCCTTTAATGTCACCATATTCGTCCACCACTAAACCGATACGTTCTTTTTTCGTACGGAAATTCGCTAATTGTGTTTTCAGTGGTGTCCCTTCTGGAATGAAGTACACTTCATCGACGGCACGTAATAAAGTTTCTTTGGTAAATTCATTTTTTTCTAATAACAAACGAAACGCTTCACGCACACGCAAAATCCCTAATACTTGCTCATCAAGGCTACCTTTATACAACACAATTCGGTTGTGTGGTGCATGATTAAGCTGACGCATAATGGCTTTCCAATCATCATCAATATCAATCCCTGCAATTTCATTACGTGGCACCATGATATCGTCAACCGTCACCGTTTCCATATCTAAAATAGAGAGCAACATTTGTGGATGCTGTTCATCCGGTGTGGCTTCTCCCGCTTCCGATACAATACTACGTAGTTCTTCACGGCTAATCACTTGTTTTTGCATATCGGGTTTTAAACCCACCATTCGCATTAACGTTTTCGTGAAAATATTCATTAACCAAACTAGCGGATAAAATATTTTTAATAGTAAGACCAAGATATGACTTGAAAATAATCCCACCTTTTCAGGATGCATTGCCGCGACGGTTTTAGGGAAAATTTCAGAAAAAACAAGCATCACAAAGGTTAATAAACCTGTTGCAATGGCCACACCTGCATCGCCATATAAACGCATACCAATCATGGTTGCAATAGCTGAAGCACTGATGTTAACAAGATTATTAAAGATCAGAATAAAACTTAACAAGGTATCTGGCTTTTCGAGCAGTTTTTCTGCTTTTTGCGCACCTTTATTACCTTGTTCCGCCATAAAACGAAGGCGATATTTATTGAGAGAGAGTAAGCCGGTTTCTGAGCCGGAAAAATAGGCTGATAAAACTAAACAAATAATGAGTGTAATAAATAAAGTACTAAGGGGGATACTGTCCAAGGGTAAATCCTTTTGTTCGTTAATCAACAAAAAATGCGGTTATTTTCACCGCACTTTTTACCTGTTCTTTGATTTCGATTAAATCAAACGGCTACCAAAATAGCCAATCGTGAGCAGAATGATACCTGAAATTGCGTAAATAATCATCCTTTTTCCACGCCAGCCTAATCGCCAATGACCAAAACAAGCAATTCCAAAACTAATCCAAGCAAGGAAAGAGAAAATCGCTTTGTGCAGATTTTCTAGAGTCACCGCTTGTAATACATGATAAGTCCCTGAAATTAAAGTCAGCGTGAGTAAAACTTCTCCCATCGCAAATAAACAGAAGAAATGACGTTCTACCGCCATTAATGGTGGAATTGCTGGCGAAAATTGAATTTTACGTTTTTTCAAATTGCGATCTAACCAGACTAACTGAATCACATAAAGCGTTGCAATAAAACAAACCGCATAGGTAAAGAGCGACAAGCCAATATGGAACAACATCAATGTGTTCTGATTCAACATTTGAATAATATGGCTTGATAAGAATGTCGCAAAGATCAAGCTAATGATCGAAAACGCATACACTATCGGTAAAACAAACCACATCGTGGAAACGAGAAACATTGAAAGCGTCGCTAAGACAGCAATAATTACGCTCATTAAGGAAGCAATTTGCATTAGCGTAAAACTCTGCCCTGAGGCAAGATCTTCTAACAGAGGGAACGTGCTGACTGCATGCAGAATAATTGCGGCAAGTGCGGTCAGAAAAAACGGGATTTTACTTTGACTCAACTTCCCTTCTGATGAGTTCATCAAAAATGGGGCAATCAGCAATAGACTAAGAATGTAAAAAATAATCGAAAAAAGGGCAAACCACATAATGCGTTCTCTTTACTAGGAATTATTCTTATTTTAACGGATCTTTTCTCTAGATCGCCATAATTTTATTTGAAATGATGAAAAACGCCCAAATTTCGGTATAATCACGGCAATTTTTTAAGAAAAAACAGGATTTAAAATGTTTGAGAATTTATCGGATCGCCTTTCCAAAACGCTACGCAACATTAGCGGTAAAGGTCGCTTAACTGAAGATAATATTAAAGAAACCCTACGCGAAGTGCGTATGGCGTTATTAGAAGCCGACGTTGCTTTGCCTGTCGTACGTGAATTTATCGCCAAAGTAAAAGAAAGCGCATTAGGCGAAGAAGTCAATAAAAGCTTAACACCAGGCCAAGAGTTCTTAAAAATTGTTCAACGTGAACTCGAAAAAGCCATGGGTGAAGCCAATGAGAGCTTAAACTTAGCAACACAGCCACCCGCAGTTATTTTAATGGCGGGTTTACAAGGTGCAGGTAAAACCACCAGCGTGGGTAAATTAGCAAAATTCTTACGTGAACGTCATAAAAAGAAAGTGCTTGTAGTCTCTGCCGACGTATATCGTCCTGCGGCGATCAAACAGCTTGAAACCTTAGCACAATCTGTTGGCGTGGATTTCTTCCCATCTGATGTTAAGCAAAAACCGGTAGAGATTGCCAAAGCGGCACTTGCTGATGCGAAACTTAAATTCTACGATGTATTAATCGTGGATACCGCGGGTCGATTACACGTTGATAGCGAGATGATGGATGAAATCAAGCAAGTTCATGCAACATTAAATCCAATTGAGACGCTTTTCACGGTTGATGCGATGACCGGTCAAGATGCGGCAAATACTGCAAAAGCCTTCAATGAAGCCTTGCCTCTTACCGGGGTTATCTTAACCAAAGTGGATGGTGATGCGCGTGGCGGTGCGGCTTTATCTATCCGTCAAATCACCGGCAAACCGATTAAATTCCTTGGTGTGGGTGAAAAAACAGAAGCCCTCGAGCCATTCCATCCTGATCGTGTAGCGTCACGTATTTTAGGCATGGGGGATGTGCTTTCCCTTATCGAAGATCTTGAACGCTCAGTGGATCGCGAAAAAGCGGAAAAAATGGCACAGAAATTCAAGAAAGGCGATGATTTCACCCTAGACGATTTCCGTGAACAGCTCCGTGAGATGAAAAAAATGGGTGGCATGATGTCGATGCTTGAAAAATTACCGGGTGCGAAAAACTTACCGGATCATGTCAAAAATCAAGTAGATGACAAAATGTTTATCAAAATGGAAGCTATCATTAATTCCATGACCTTAAAAGAACGTGCCAATCCAGACATTATCAAGGGATCTCGCCGTCGTCGTATTGCATTAGGTTCCGGCACACAAGTTCAAGATGTGAATAAGTTGCTGAAACAATTTGACGAAATGCAACGCATGATGAAGAAGATAGTCGATATAATTGCTCAAGTATTTTACTTAGCGTAAAATCTAGCTCTTGATGGCTATTCTCGAAATAACTAGCCATCAAGGCATCGTATTTTCTAATAATCTAGGAGTGATAAAATGGGACAGTATAAAAAGTTCTGGTACCTATTAGTCGCCGTATTGATTGGGGCATTCTCCATTCTCGGCTACTACGGGTTCGAAGTTTATCGTGAAGCACCACCAATTCCGCAACAATATGTTTCTGAATCTGGCGAAAAAGTGATTACTCACGATGATATTTTACATGGTCAAACAGCCTGGCAAACTACTGGCGGTATGCAAGTAGGTTCTGTTTGGGGTCACGGTGCATACCAAGCACCAGACTGGACGGCAGATTGGCTTCACCGTGAATTAACTAACTGGTTGGACATTACAGCGAATCAAGAGTTCGGTAAAAACTTTGCAGATTTAAATGATGAACAACAAACGTTATTAAAAGCGCGTTTAACCAAAGAATATCGCGGCAGCAAAGTTGAAAATGGTACCGTTGTGCTTTCAAATACCCGTTTAGCGGCAATGGAAAAAACTGCGCAATACTACATCTCTTTATACGGTGACGATCCAGCAACCAAAGTGACTCGTGAACACTTTGCGATGAAGGATAATACCCTTCCTGATTTACAAGCTCGTAAAGACTTAGCTAAATTCTTCTTCTGGACCGCGTGGACTGCATCTGCTGAACGTCCAAATACTCACGCAAGTTACACCAACAACTGGCCACATGAGCCGTTAATTAATAACGTGCCAACACCAGAAAACGTGATTTGGTCTATTGCGAGTGTGGTATTCCTCATTGCAGGTATCGGTTTTGTAGTATGGATTTGGTCATTCAAAAAACGTGAAGATGAAAAAGAACCCGCAACACCTGAGTTCGATCCACTCACAAAATTACAACTTACTCCTTCTCAACGTGCGTTAGGTAAATACCTCTTTACTGTGCTTGCTCTTTTCGTATTGCAAGTC
>JAGZXE010000088.1:0-5536 GCA_018378615.1 Parahaemophilus parainfluenzae | reverse complement strand
ACAAACTTGTTTTATTCGTGTTACCAATCCGAATATGCTTGCTTGGGGAATTGAAATGGGCGATATGTTAGTGGTTGAAAAAAATGACAGCCTTTTCATTGGTGATCTTGTCGTATTAGAAAAACAAGACGAATTCCATATTTATGAATTTGCTGGTGTAAGCGGTAATGAATTTGTATTCATGGCATTAGATTCTAAAGTGGAAAATATTAAAACAACACAATGGACAAACCTTCCATTAGTTGGCACGGTGACGAATACTATCCATCAAATGAAACCAAGAAGAGACTTAATGAAATTTGCGGCTTAAGCCAATAATCAGATAATCTAAATAAAGAAAAAGTGCGGTTAAAATTAACCGCACTTCTTGTTGAAATAAAATTGTCATTACATCACACGACGAGATTGTGTATAAGTTCTTGACCAGTAATCTTCATCTAATGAACTAATTGTTACACCTTGGCTTGTACTTGCATGCATAAACTGGTTATTACCAATATAAACGCCAACATGATTGTTGCGACGGAAGAACACCAAATCACCTTTACGTAATTCATGTTTTTGGATTTGGCGACCTAAATAGCGTTGTTCTGAAGTTGAACGTGGAAGCTCCATGCCATAAGCATCAAGAAAAGCAGTTTGCATAAATGCAGAGCAATCAATACCATGTTTTGAAGTACCACCCATTCTGTAACGAGTTCCCACCCATTCGTTATAAACTTGAGCAAGTGCTTTGTCACCAATTAAACCTGATTTAGGACGGTTAGTTCTTAATTTAGGGTAAACACCCCCTTTTTTCCCATCTAAACCAGCAATCAAACCCGTTAACTCAGCATCATCACTTTCACTAATCATGCCGTTTTGTGCCTGCCCCGAGTTGTTAGAGCAGGCTGTTGTCAAAACAGCCAAACCTACAATAATCAAAATCTTCTTTAACATAGCTTTTAAATAATAAAAAAATATAAAAACAAAACTGGTCGGATTTTATCAAAAAGTCATTATGCCCGCCAGTTTTTATTGAATTTTTACGCAATTTTGTGAGTGAGATCTCAAAAAAAATAAGGACTACTCAATGAGTAGCCCTTAAAAGGATTAGAATTGACTATTTTTTCTTCGCTTTTGCATTTGGAAGATCGGTAATTGAACCTTCAAATACTTCAGCCGCAAGACCTACAGATTCATGAAGTGTCGGGTGAGCATGAATCGTTAATGCGATATCTTCTGCATCACAACCCATTTCGATCGCAAGACCGATTTCACCTAATAATTCACCACCGTTAGACCCAACAATTGCCCCACCAAGTACACGGTGAGTATCTTTATCGAAGATTAATTTGGTCATACCTTCAGCACATTCTGAAGCAATCGCACGACCTGAAGCAGCCCAAGGGAATTTAGCCACTTCGTAGTTTAAACCTTCTTGTTTACATTCTTTCTCAGTTTTACCGACCCAAGCCACTTCTGGTTCAGTATAAGCAATAGAAGGAATGACTTTTGGATCGAAGTAATGTTTTTGTCCTGCAATCACTTCCGCCGCAACGTGACCTTCATGAACACCTTTATGTGCTAACATTGGTTGGCCAACGATATCACCGATTGCAAAGATATGAGGCACATTCGTACGCATTTGTTTATCAACATGAATGAAACCTCGCTCATCCACTTCAACACCTGCTTTACCTGCATCAATCAATTTACCGTTTGGTGTACGACCGATTGCCACTAACACTGCATCATAACGTTTAGTGTCATTACATGCTTTACCTTCCATTGAAACATAGATACCATCATCTTTTGCTTCAACTGCTGTCACTTTAGTTTCCAGCATTAACTTGAATTTTTTCTCAACTTGTTTGGTGTAGATTGCAACAACATCTTTATCTGCCGCTGGAATCACTTGATCAAACATTTCAACCACTTCAACTTCAGAACCTAATGCATGATATACGGTACCCATCTCTAAACCGATGATACCACCACCCATGATTAACAGTTTTTTCGGTACTTCTTTTAATTTAAGTGCATCTGTTGAATCCCAAACACGTGGATCTTCATGTGGAATGAATGGTAATTGAATTGGGCGAGAACCCGCTGCGATAATCGCATTATCGAATTTGATTGTAGTTGGTTTACCATCACGATCACGTGCTACTAATGTATGTGGATCGGTAAACGCCGCTAAACCTTCAACAACGGTGACTTTACGTTGTTTAGCCATGCCTGCAAGACCGCCTGTTAATTTAGCCACAACCGCTTCTTTACCTGCGCGCACTTCATCTAAATCTATGCGAGGCTCAGCGAAATACACACCATTTTTGCTTGCGTGTTTTGCTTCTTCAATTACTTTAGCAACGTGAAGTAATGCTTTAGAAGGGATACAACCTACGTTTAAACATACCCCACCTAATGTTGAATAACGTTCAACAAGTACTGTTTCTAAACCTAAGTCCGCACAACGGAATGCCGCTGAATAACCTGCAGGACCAGCACCAAGTACCACAACTTGGGTTTTAATTTCTTTACTCATTTTTACCTCGTAAAAACGTTCAAATTTTTGACCGCACTTGCGATCCTTTCTGTAAGATGTGAGCCTAATCACTCACATCTTACCGTGTTAATTACATCACTAAGCGACGTAAGTCAGCTAATACGCCATTGATATAGCTTAAGAAACGAGCACCATCAGCACCATCGATCACACGGTGGTCGAAAGATAATGATAATGGAAGCATTAAGCGTGGCTCAAATTCTTTACCATTCCAAACTGGTTGCATTTCTGATTTAGATACACCTAAAATTGCCACTTCAGGTGCATTTACGATTGGCGTAAAGTGAGTTGTACCAATACCACCTAAGCTTGAAATGGTGAAACAACCACCTTGCATATCAGAACCTGAAAGTTTACCGTCACGTGCTTTTTTGGAGACTTCCATTAATTCACGAGAGAGTTCGATAATACCTTTTTTGTTCACGTTTTTAAATACAGGTACAACGAGACCGTTTGGTGTATCTACCGCTACGCCAATGTTGATGTATTTTTTAAGTGTTAATTTTTGTCCGTCTTCAGAGATAGAGCTATTAAAACGTGGGAACGCTTCCAATGCTTTCGCTACCGCTTTCATAATGAACACAACTGGTGTAATTTTCACATCCAATTTTTGCTTTTCAACAATCTTATTCTGTTCTTTACGGAATGCTTCTAAATCGGTGATATCTGTGCGATCGAAGTGAGTAACATGTGGAATCATTACCCAGTTACGATGTAAGTTCGCACCAGAGATTTTGTTGATACGGCTTAATTCAACTTCTTCTACTTCACCAAATTTGCTGAAGTCAACTTTCGGCCATGGTAATAAGCCTAAGCCTGCACCATTTGCCACACCATTACCCGCAGCTGCAGAAGATACAGTACCAGTTTCAAACGCTTTAACAGCAGTTTTCACGTAAGCTTGAATATCTTCTTTCACAACACGACCTTTACGACCCGTACCTTTTACGCGATCAAGGTTAATACCGTATTCACGCGCTAAGCGACGAATCACCGGTGTTGCGTGTGCATAGCCTGCGCTTGCTACAACTTGTTCTTGGCTTAAAGCAGATACATTACCTGATTGTGCTGCCGGCGCTGCTGCCGGCGCTGCTGCCGGCGCTGCTGCAGGTGCTGCTTGAGGCGCTGGAGCTGCCGCTGCTGGAGCTGCTGCAGGAGCGGGTGCTGCACCTGCCACTTCAAATTTCATAATTAATGAACCAGTTGAAACTTTATCACCTGATTTCACTAAAATTTCTTTTACCACACCCGCAAATGGAGCTGGCACTTCCATTGAGGCTTTATCGCCTTCAACGGTAATTAAAGATTGCTCTTCAGAAACGCTGTCACCAACGGCAACCATGATTTCAGTTACGTTAACTTCATCGCCACCGATATCTGGTACATTCACTTCTTTAATGGCTGAAGCTGTTGGTGCTGCTGCAGGTGCTGCAGCCTGTTGAGCAGGCGCTGCGGCTGGTGCTGCACCTGCCACTTCAAATTTCATGATTAATTTGCCAGTAACAACTTTATCGCCCACGTTGATTAAAATTTCTTTTACTACGCCAGCAACAGGAGCAGGCACTTCCATCGACGCTTTATCACCTTCAACATTGATGATTGATTGGTCAACTTCAACGGTATCGCCTACTTTCACCATAATATCAGTCACGTTTACTTCGTCTGAACCGATATCTGGTACATTAACTTCAACGACACTTGCAGCTGCTGGTGCGGCTGCCGGCGCAGGTGCTGCTGCAGCTGGAGCAGGTGCAGGTGCAGTCGCTGCCGCATCCGCTGACTCTAAAACAAGCATTGGTGTGCCAGTTGTGACTTTATCACCCACTTTTACTAATACTTCTTTTACCACACCGGCTTCAGGTGCAGGGACTTCCATTGAAGCTTTATCACCTTCAACATTGATAATACTTTGATCTGCAGTAATGGTATCACCTACTTTCACCATCACTTCTGTTACGGTAACCTCATCACTACCGATATCAGGAATTTGAATTTGTTTTGACATGTTATCTTACCTTTAAAAAACGCAGTTAAAATCAACCGCACTTTATTTGTAGATGCTCCTGTGTGCTCTCACACACAGGATGTTTTTATTAAGCGTAAAGCGGATTTAAAATTTCAGTTTTTAAACCAAATTTCGCGATTGCATCAGCCACCACTTTCGCATCAAATTTGCCTTGTTTTGCAAGCTCATGTAATGCTGCAACCACAACATAACGTGCATCCACTTCAAAGTGTTCACGTAAGTTTTCACGGCTGTCTGAACGACCGAAACCGTCAGTACCTAATACGTGATAGCTTTGTGCTGGGATGAATGCACGAACTTGTTCTGCAAATAATTTCATGTAGTCAGTAGCCGCAACTGATGGTGCATCATTCATTACTTGTGCAATGTAAGGTACGCGTGGTGTTTCTGTTGGGTGTAACATATTCCAACGTACGGCATCCGCACCTTCACGAGCGACTTCAGTGAATGAAGGCACGCTATATACATCTGAGCTTACGCCATATTCATTTGCAAGGATTTGTGCTGCTTCACGAACGTGACGGAAGATCGCACCAGAACCTAATAATTGAACATGACCTTTGTTGCCTTTCGCTTCAACGGTTTCAAATTTATAAAGACCTTTACGGATACCCTCTTCTGCACCTTTTGGCATTGCTGGTTGTTCGTAAGTTTCGTTTAATGTGGTGATGTAGTAGAACACATCCTCTTGTTTTTCACCATACATACGGTTGATACCGTCTTGTAGGATAACTGCCACTTCATAAACGTAAGCAGGGTCATAAGACACACAGTTAGGAATAACAAGAGATTGAATATGGCTGTGGCCATCTTCGTGTTGTAAACCTTCACCATTTAATGTTGTACGGCCAGAAGTACCACCGATCATGAAACCACGTGCTAATTGGTCACCTGCTGCCCACATTAAGTCACCCACACGTTGGAAACCAAACATTGAGTAGTAGATGAAGAATGGAATCATC
>JAGZXE010000087.1:0-6009 GCA_018378615.1 Parahaemophilus parainfluenzae | reverse complement strand
AAAATGGCTTTCCAAACCCAGTTGTTCTGGCGTTGCGGTGAGTAATAAAACGGATGGAATAGCGTTCGCTAATTGTTCCACCAATAAATAAGCGGCACTAGGCGCATTTTCTGACCAAGCCAAATGATGCGCTTCATCGACAATTAAACAGTCAAATTCAGCTTCAATGGCTTGTTGTACGCGATGAGGGTGAGCTTTCAACCAATCTAATGCACAGATAATTAAGCTTTCCGTGCTAAATGGATTGATGGCTTGTTCGGCAAAATCTTCACAACGTTCTTCATCAAATAATGAAAAATGTAAATTAAAACGACGAAGCATTTCGACAAGCCATTGGTGCTGCAAGGTTTCCGGTACAATAATTAACACACGTTGTACTTTTTCAGCAAAAAGCTGGTTTTGCAAAATCATCCCAGCTTCAATGGTTTTACCTAACCCTACTTCATCCGCTAAGAGCACGCGAGGATTGATACGATTTCCTACCTCTTGCGCAATATGAAGCTGATGAGGAATTAATCCTGCACGATTGCCTCGTAAGCCACGCAAAGGCGATTGAAATTGAGCTTTTTGATGCAGAAGTGTTTGATAGCGCAACGCAAAATGTTCACTACGTTCAATCTGTGATGAAAAGAGGCGATCTTTCGCTTGGCTAAAAGAAATTATCGGAGAAAGTTCTTTTTCATTGACGATAATGTCTTCGCCTTGCGCATTTTTGACCAAATAAAATAAGAGACCATTCATTTCTTGAACATCAAGGACTTCACCTTGCCAACCTGCATGGTGATGAAGTTGTTCCCCTTTATTCAATACAATTCGGGTTAATGGCGCTTGTGCCACCGCATAAATTCGGCTTTCATCTGTCGCGGGAAAGTGAAGGGTAACTGAACGGAAATCTAAGGCGGTAATCATCCCTAATCCGAGGCTATTCTCTGTTTCGCTAATCCAACGTTGACCGATTGCAAATGACATCATCTTCCTCTTAATGAATCTCTTAAAATGGGGCGATATTGTAGTCTGATTATAAGGGAAAGCAAGGCATGGCCATCTAAAAGTATGAAAAATAAAGTGTGATTTATCTCACAATAATCAAATTAAATACCCGCTATGCTTTACTTTAAAAAAGTGCGGTGTAAAAATGGCGTACTTTTTATAAAACAGGAGTGTTCCATGAATTGGACAAAACGACTTAAAGAAGAATTTTTATCCGGTTGGAAGCCTTTTGAAGTGGCATGGGTAGTTATTTTTCTTGCTGCGCAAATTATTGCTTATGCTCTTGCGCCGGATAGTCCATTAGGCATGATTTCCGGTATTGCAGGTATTCTCTGTGTGGTATTGGTGAGTAAAGGAAAAATTAGTAATTATTTCTTTGGGCTTATTTTTGCTTACACCTATTTTTATGTCGCCTGGGGAAACAATTTCCTGGGTGAAATGAATACGGTGCTTTATGTGTATATCCCATCACAATTTATCGGCTATTTTATGTGGAAACAACACATGCAAAACGATAATGGTGGTGAAAGTGTGATTGCAAAAGCTTTGACGCCAAAAGGTTGGGCAATTTTACTCGTGAGTGTGGGGATTGGTACATTCTGCTTTGTACAGGCTTTAAAAGCGGCAGGCGGGAGTTCTACAGGATTAGATGGTTTAACCACGATTATCACCGTAGCGGCGCAATTATTGATGATTTTACGTTATCGTGAGCAATGGTTATTATGGATTGTCTTAAATGTGCTTTCTATTTTGCTTTGGGCAGAACAGCCAGCGATGTACTTAATGTATAGTGCTTACTTACTTAACTCATTATATGGTTATTACAACTGGACGAAACTCGTCAAAGCGGAAAGCCATTAATCACATCAATAGAAAAGGGCATAGTCATATGCCCTTACATTTTTAAATAAAATGCCTTCGTCAATGCAATAAATTCCTCTGTGTACTGATTGTTTTCATCATAAATCACCAAGCTATCTTTTACCTGTGGTAAATGCTCTCGGCTAAACGTGAGTAACATTCGTTGTGGTGCTTTCCCTGTTTTTGTAATGACATCAGTCTGCTTGATGCAATAAAGTGCGGTTGAATTTATCAATGTTTTTCCCGCCTCATAAGGCAAGACAAAACTGATCTTTCCTTTTTCGGATAAACAACTTGCTGCCCACTTTAACCAATCTAAATGGCTTTGTTGAACATAACGAGCAAGTGCTCGCTCATCATTTTTACATTCAACGCCTTGTGCAAAATAAGGCGGGTTAGCCACAATTAAATCAAATTGATGTGTTGTTTGTTGGCAATAGGTTTGCACATCTTGGTGTGTTAAATAAAGACGATTGTGCCATGGTGAGGCCTTAAAGTTTTCTTCCGCTTGTTGCGCTGCAAGGGGATCAAGTTCAACGGCTTTAATTTGGCAATGATCATGACTTCGTTGGGCGAGCATTAATGCAACCAAGCCCGTGCCAGTCCCCATATCTAGAATATACTGACAATCAGATACATCCGCCCAAGCACCAAGTAAAATGCCATCTGTGCCGACTTTCATCGCACAATGTTGTTGATTAATATGGAATTGTTTGAAGGTAAAGCTGCTCATAAAATCTTGCGGAAAATGACCGCACTTTCAGGTATAATCAGCCCAAATTTTAACAAATTAACGCAAAATAATGAATTTATCTCCATTTGAAGAATTCGATCTTTCCCCTGAATTATTAAAGGCCTTAGAAAAGAAAGGTTATACCCGCCCAACAGCCATCCAATTAGAAGCGATTCCGGCTGCAATGGAAGAGCGTGACGTGTTAGGTTCTGCACCAACAGGTACAGGAAAAACTGCCGCATTTTTATTGCCAGCGATTCAGCATTTATTGGATTATCCACGTCGTAAGCCGGGGGCGCCTCGCATTTTAATTTTAACGCCAACCCGTGAGTTAGCAATGCAGGTTGCAGTGCAAGCGGAAGAGTTGGCGCAATTCACGCATTTGAAGATTGCTACGATTACCGGCGGCGTGGCTTATCAAAATCATGGGGAAGTATTTAATTCAAATCAGGATATCGTAGTAGCAACACCGGGGCGTTTATTGCAATACATCAAAGAAGAAAACTTTGATTGTCGTGCGGTAGAAATGCTGATTTTTGATGAAGCAGATCGCATGTTGCAAATGGGCTTTGGGCAAGATGCGGAGAAAATTGCCGCTGAAACGCGTTGGCGTAAACAAACTCTTCTTTTCTCAGCGACATTAGAAGGGGAGTTATTAGTTGATTTTGCAGAACGTTTATTGAATGACCCTGTAAAAATCGATGCAGAGCCAAGTCGTCGTGAGCGTAAGAAAATCAACCAGTGGTATTATCATGCAGATAGCAATGAGCATAAAATCAAGTTGCTTGCACGTTTTATTGAAACCGAAAAAGTGAGCCGTGGTATTGTGTTTGTCCGTCGTCGCGAAGATGTGCGTGAGCTTTCTGAAACCTTGCGTAAGCGTGGCATTCGCTCTACTTATCTAGAAGGCGATATGGCGCAAACGCAACGTAATAATGCCATTGATAAATTGAAATCAGGTGTTGTTACGGTGTTGGTGGCTACTGATGTAGCTGCTCGCGGAATTGATATTGATGATGTCACACACGTCATGAACTTTGATTTACCTTATAGTGCCGATACGTATTTACATCGTATTGGTCGTACGGCTCGTGCAGGGAAAAAAGGTACAGCGGTTTCTTTTGTGGAAGCCCATGATTACAAATTGCTTGGTAAAATTAAACGTTATACGGAAGAGCTTTTGAAAGCGCGTATTTTAGAAGGACTAGAGCCTCGCACTAAACCACCGAAAGATGGGGAAGTAAAATCCATGTCTAAAAAGCAAAAAGCGCGTATTAAAGAAAAGCGTGAAGAAAAGAAAAAATCAGAGGTGAAGAAGAAAGCTAAACTGCGTCATAAAGATACGAAAAACATTGGTAAACGCCGTAAACCAAGCGCAGAAAAAGCAACAGAGAAACAATAAAAAAATAGCCGCACTCATTAAGTGCGGTTATTTTTTTGACTATTTATGAACTTGGCTACCGATTAAGCCACCTAATGCGGCACCGCCTAATGTCGTTGCGGCATTACCGCCAATCATATAGCCTGCTGCGCCACCGATAGCCGCGCCAGCTGTTGTATTTTTTTGAGTGCGACTCATATTCCCACATGCTGCAAGGGAAATAACAGTCATCGCGATAACAAGTGATTTTCCAATTAATTTCATAGGATCTCTCCGTGTTTAACATATAACACTATCTATCATGATAGTAATCCGTAAGACAAACAGAGATGAATGAAAGTTCAGAAATATGCTTTTTCGATGATTTTTTAAACAACCAGATGTATTAATCTTTCGTTTGATCTAATACTTTCGCAACGACTTTCAAATATTCAATTGCCAAACTATGATGTCCCGTACTCGCATTAAACACTAAATCTTCACTTAATACACCACAAGGCATATCCTCGGGGATCTTACCGTCCTCATAAGCTTGATAATCGTCTCGCCAGTTACCATCAAAATAATAGTGTTCTAAGGTTTTCATTTTTGGTAAGAAGGCTTGCCATTTTTCAAGAAATTGTTCTGCTTCGGCTAAGAAACTTTCTGCTTCATTGAGAAGATTTTCCATTTCTGAAATTTTATCTAAGCGTGATTGAGGTAACATAGGTTTCTCCAAAATAAGGTAAAAATAAACCGCACTTTATGTGAACAAAGTGCGGTGAGTTTATCACGAGTTTTTACTTACACATCATAAGTGGTGGATGCAGTATTACCACCACGACCTGTCCAGTTGGTGTGGAAGAATTCACCGCGTGGTTTATCGGTACGCTCATAAGTATGTGCACCGAAGTAGTCACGTTGTGCTTGCAATAAGTTTGCTGGTAAACGGGCTGAAGTGTAACCGTCTAAGAAGGTAATAGCTGATGCCATACAAGGCATTGGGATACCCACTTCGATCGATTTTGCGACCACTTTACGCCAGTCACTTAATGCGTTTTCTAAAATGCCTTTGAAGTAACTATCTGAACCTAAGAAGATTAAATCTGGGTTCGCTTCATATGCATCACGAATGTTACCTAAGAAACGGCTACGGATAATACAACCTTCACGCCATAATAATGCTGTTGCACCGTAGTTGATGTTCCAGCCAAATTGTTCAGAGGCTTCACGAATCAGCATAAAGCCTTGTGCGTAAGAAATGATTTTAGACGCTAATAAGGCTTTACGTACCGCTTCAATCCAAACTTTTTTATCGCCTTCAACAGGTTGAATTGTTTTATCAAATAATTGGTTAGCAGCAACACGTTGATCTTTAAAGGAAGATACGCAACGCGCAAAGACGGATTCAGTGATCATTTCTTCATAGCTTAAGCCTAAACCTTCTTTTAAGAATTGGTAAGCTTCACAGATTAATTGCATATCGCCATATTCGATACCATTGTGAACCATTTTCACGAAGTGGCCAGCACCTTCACCGCCAACCCAGTCACAGCAAGGTTCACCTTGTTCTGTTTTAGCAGAGATTGCTTGGAAGATTGGTTTAACATATGGCCATGCTTCATGGTTACCACCCGGCATGATAGAGGGGCCATGACGCGCACCTTCTTCACCACCCGAAACACCTGAACCGATAAAGCGAATGCCTTTTTCAGCCAATGCTTTAACACGACGGTTGGTATCAGGATAGTTTGAGTTACCACCATCAATGATGATGTCGCCTTCTTCTAAGTGCGGTAATAATGCCTCAATGAATTGATCTACCACATCACCCGCGCGCACCATTAACATTACTTTGCGTGGTTTTTCTAATTTAGATGCTAAATCTTCTAAAGAGTATGCGCCGATAATATTCGTGCCTTTTGCTGCACCTTGTAAAAATTCATCTACTTTTGAAGTGGTACGATTATATGCCACAACTTTAAAGCCATGATCATTCATATTTAAAATGAGGTTTTGCCCCATTACGGCTAAGCCGATAACACCGATGTCGCCTTTTACTGAC
>JAGZXE010000086.1:0-5716 GCA_018378615.1 Parahaemophilus parainfluenzae | reverse complement strand
CGCATTCAGTCTAGTGCGGGTTTTTTAGTATTTAAAAATCACAACATCTGAGGATATTATCATGCGCGTATTAAAATTTGGTGGCACTTCATTAGCCAATCCTGAGCGTTTCTCACAAGCAGCTCAATTAATCGAAAAAGCTCATTTGGAAGAGCAGGCTGCCGGTGTCTTATCAGCTCCTGCAAAAATTACTAATCATCTTGTTGCCCTCTCTGAAAAAGCCGCATTAAACCAACCAACCGATACCCACTTTAACGAAGCCATTGAAATTTTCTATAACATCATTAATGGTTTGCACGCTGAAAATAATAAATTTGATCTTGCGGGTACCAAAGCTCTCATTGATGCAGAATTTGCCCAAATTAAAGGTTTATTAGAAGAAATCCGTCAAGCTGGCAAAGTAGAAGATAAAGTTAAAGCAACCATTGACTGCCGTGGTGAAAAATTATCAATTGCGATGATGAAAGCGTGGTTTGAAGCACGTGGGTATAGTGTTCACATTGTTGATCCAGTTAAGCAATTATTAGCACAAGGTGGTTACTTAGAATCTTCAGTTGATATTGACGAATCGACAAAACGCGTTGATGCAAAAAGTATCGGTAAAGATAAAGTCGTTCTAATGGCCGGTTTTACCGCATGTAATGATAAAGGTGAATTAGTACTATTAGGTCGCAACGGTTCTGATTATTCAGCTGCTTGTTTAGCCGCTTGTTTAGATGCGTCTGTTTGTGAAATTTGGACTGATGTGGATGGCGTTTATACTTGTGACCCTCGTTTAGTGCCAGATGCTCGTTTATTACCAAGTCTTTCTTACCGTGAAGCAATGGAGCTTTCTTATTTTGGTGCGAAAGTGATTCATCCACGTACAATTGGTCCATTATTACCAAAACAAATCCCTTGTGTGATTAAAAACACTGGTAATTCATCTGCACCAGGTTCAATAATCGATGGTCATGTGAAATCTGAAGGGTTACAAGTGAAAGGGATTACTAACCTTGACAACGTGGCAATGTTTAATGTTTCAGGCCCTGGTATGCAAGGCATGGTAGGGATGGCTGCGCGTGTATTTTCAGCGATGTCAAAAGCCGGTATTTCAGTTATTTTAATCACTCAATCTTCTTCTGAATACAGCATTAGTTTCTGTGTGCCTGTTAAATCAGCGGATGCAGCGAAAGCGATTTTAGAACAAGAGTTTGCGACAGAATTAAAAGCGCATGACTTAGAGCCAATTGAAGTCGCAAAAGATCTATCTATCATCTCAGTTGTAGGTGATGGTATGAAACAAGCTAAAGGTATTGCGGCTCGTTTCTTCTCTGCCTTAGCACAAGCGAATATCAGCTTAGTCGCAATTGCACAAGGTTCTTCTGAGCGTTCAATTTCCGCAGTTGTCGCGCAAAATAAAGCGATTGAAGCTGTGAAAGCGACTCACCAAGCCCTTTTTAATAACAAGAAAGTTGTCGATATGTTTCTAGTAGGAGTTGGTGGCGTTGGTGGTGAGTTAATTGAACAAATTAAACATCAAAAAGAATACCTCGCAAAGAAGGACATTGAAATCCGTGTTTGTGCCTTAGCGAATTCAACAAAAATGCTTTTGGATGAAAACGGATTGAATTTAGATAATTGGAAAGCGGATCTTGAAAATGCAACCCAACCTTCTGATTTCGATGTGTTGTTATCTTTCATTAAATTACACCACGTAGTGAACCCAGTCTTCGTAGATTGTACAACAGCTGAATCGGTTGCAGGACTTTATGCTCGTGCGTTAAAAGAAGGCTTCCATGTGGTCACTCCAAATAAAAAAGCGAATACCCGTGAATTAGCTTATTACCACGAATTACGTCGCAATGCACAAGCGAGCCAACATAAATTCCTATACGAAACCAACGTAGGCGCTGGTTTACCGGTTATCGAAAACTTACAGAATTTATTGGCAGCAGGGGATGAGCTTGAGTATTTTGAAGGTATTTTGTCCGGCTCACTTTCTTTCATTTTCGGTAAATTAGAGGAAGGACTTTCTCTTTCAGAAGTGACTGCACTTGCACGTGAAAAAGGGTTTACAGAACCAGATCCTCGTGATGATTTATCGGGTCAAGATGTGGCACGTAAATTACTGATTCTAGCGCGTGAGGCAGGGTTAGAACTTGAGCTTTCCGATGTGGAAGTGGAAGGCGTGTTACCGAAAGGCTTCTCTGAAGGTAAATCTGCTGATGAATTTATGGCGATGTTGCCACAATTAGATGCGGAATTTAAAGCGCGTGTTGAAGCCGCAAAAGCCGAAGGCAAAGTATTGCGTTACGTAGGTCAAATTAAAGATGGCCACTGCAAGGTATCAATCATCGCCGTGGATCAAAATAATCCATTGTACAAGGTGAAAGACGGTGAAAATGCTCTTGCATTCTATACCCGTTATTATCAACCAATTCCGTTGTTATTACGTGGTTACGGTGCAGGTAACGCAGTGACTGCAGCGGGCATCTTTGCTGATATTTTAAGAACATTACACCACTAAGAAGGCCATAACATGTTAAGAATTTATGCTCCGGCATCGAGTGCCAATATTAGTGTAGGGTTTGACACATTAGGTGCAGCCATTTCGCCGATTGATGGTTCATTATTAGGTGATGTCGTACAGATAGAGTCTATTCCAAGTGGTTTTGAACTCGAAAGTGCGGGCTATTTTGTGCGTAAATTGCCAAAAGAGCCGCAAAAAAATATCGTGTATCAGGCCTATGTACTGTTTAGTGAGCAATTAAAATTACGCAATGTGAGAGTTAAACCATTGCGTTTGACCCTTGAGAAAAATATGCCGATTGGTTCGGGATTAGGTTCAAGTGCGTGCTCTATCGTAGCTGCATTAGTGGCATTAAATAAATTCCATGATGAACCATTCTCAAAAATGGAACTGTTAGAAATGATGGGAGAGCTAGAAGGTCGTATTTCTGGTTCAATCCATTATGATAATGTGGCGCCTTGTTATCTTGGTGGTGTGCAATTTATGGTACAATCCCTCGGTAATATTTGCCAAAAACTACCATTTTTTGATAATTGGTATTGGGTTTTAGCTTATCCTGGTATTGAGGTTTCAACTGCTGAAGCGCGTGCAATTTTACCGAAAAGCTACACGCGTCAAGATGTGATTTCTCATGGTCGTCATTTAGGTGGCTTTGTGCATGCGTGTCACACGCATCAAGAAAATCTTGCAGCGATGATGATGAAAGATGTGATTGCGGAACCTTATCGTGAGGCTTTATTACCCAACTTCGCGGAAGTGAAACAAGCCACGCGTGATTTAGGCGCGTTAGCGACGGGGATTTCAGGCTCAGGTCCAACGATTTTCTCCATCGCACCCGATTTACAAACGGCAACAAAACTGGCGACTTATTTAGAAAATCATTATTTGCAAAACAATGAAGGCTTTGTTCATGTTTGTAAGGTCGATAATGATGGCGCGAGAGAGCTCGGTTAAATAACAAATCGCTTTATCCCCTCTTTTATAAGAGGGGAATAACATTTTATCAAAACTCTATAATTAACGGATATACAATGAATTTGTACAACATCAAACACCCTGAAGAACAAGTAAATTTTGCTCAGGCAGTACGTCAAGGGCTTGGTAAGGACCAAGGCTTATTTTTTCCGGAAACCATTCCAACGTTAAGCAATATTGACGAATTATTAGCCTTACCATTGGTTGAACGTAGCCAAAAAATTCTTGCGGCATTAATCGGTGAAGAATTACCAAAAGCCACTTTAGATGCAATGGTAAAAAATGCATTTACTTTTCCTGCACCGTTAGAAAAAGTGGAAGATAATATTTATGCCCTTGAATTATTCCATGGTCCAACTTTAGCATTTAAAGACTTTGGTGGTCGTTTTATGGCGCAGGCGCTCGCTGCAGTGCGTGGTGATGGTAAAATCACCATTTTAACAGCGACATCTGGTGATACCGGTGCAGCAGTTGCTCACGCGTTTTATGGGTTAGAAAACATCAATGTTGTGATTCTATACCCGAAAGGCAAAATTAGCCCATTACAAGAAAAACTATTCTGTACTTTAGGTGGCAATATTCGCACTGTGGCGATTAATGGCGATTTCGATGCCTGCCAAGCGTTAGTCAAACAAGCATTTGATGATGCAGAACTACGTCAAGCGATTGGTTTAAATTCAGCAAATTCCATTAACATTAGCCGTTTATTGGCGCAAGTTTGTTATTACTTTGAAGCGGTAGCGCAATTACCAAAAGAAAAACGTGATAATGTCGTGGTTTCTGTACCAAGTGGTAACTTCGGTAACTTAACTGCGGGATTAATCGCTAAAACATTAGGTTTACCAATTAAACGCTTTATTGCAGCAACCAATGCGAACGATACCGTGCCACGTTATTTAGAATCAGGTAATTGGGCACCTAAAGCGACCGTAGCCACGCTTTCTAATGCGATGGATGTCAGTCGCCCGAACAACTGGCCACGTGTCGAAGAGTTATTCAAACGCAATGGCTGGAATTTAAGTGATTTAGGTTCTGGTATGTTAAGCGATAGCGAAACAGAAGAAACCTTAAAAGCGATGTATGCAAAAGGTTATTTATGTGAACCACACGGTGCAATCGCCTATCAAGTATTGAAAGATCAACTTAAAGCGGATGAAACCGGTATTTTCTTATGTACGGCACATCCAGCGAAATTTAAAGAGTCAGTGGAGCGTATTCTTTCGCTCGATCTTCCATTGCCAGAAGCGTTGGATAAACACAATAAATTGCCATTACTTTCTGATGAAATGGATGACGATTTTGCACAATTACGTGCATATTTGTTGAAATAATAAAAAAGTGCGGTTAATTTTGACCGTACTTTTGTTTTATCACTCAAAAGGGCGGGATAAACGCCCTTTATTTTTTAGGAGTTAATCTTCTTTTCCTAAGATTTGATTCACTTCACTCTTATAGAGTACAGCTTTAGCACCGAAAATGGCCTGTACGCCACCACCGACTTCAAGCACATCAATCGCACCTAATTTTTTCAATGTGGCTTTATCAACGGCTTTGACATCTTTAACTGAAACACGTAAGCGAGTAATACAAGCATCCACGTTTTCAATATTTTCAGCGCCACCTAATGCTGCAATAATTTTATGTGCATTTTCAGTCAGAGAGCTGGTTTCTTGCTCTGCATTTTCTTCGGTTTCTTCACCGCGTCCTGGTGTCATTACATTAAAAATGCGGATCAAGAAAACGAAAGAGAAATAATAGAGCAGAGCCCAAGGAATACCGACAAAAATCACACGCAACCAATGGGTGTTTTCATCACCTTGTAAAATGCCGAAGAGCAAGAAATCAATAAAACCACCAGAGAAAGTATTCCCGATAGAGATGTTTAGATAATCGGCAATAAAGAAAGATACACCATCTAAGAAAGCGTGGAATACATAAAGCCATGGTGCAACAAACAAGAACATAAACTCGATCGGTTCAGTAATCCCAGTAATGAATGATGTTAGGGCTGCACCAAGGAATAAGCCGCCAATTTTTGCACGACGTTTTTTCGGTACGCAGTGATACATAGCTAAACAGGCTGCTGGTAAGCCAAACATCATGGTATCAAAACGGCCGGCAAAGAAACGTGTCCCTTCAGTAAATAAACCATGGTGATTTGGATCTGCTAATTGAGCGAAAAAGATTTTTTGTGCACCAACAATCATCTCGCCATTGACCATTTCTACA
>JAGZXE010000085.1:0-20811 GCA_018378615.1 Parahaemophilus parainfluenzae | reverse complement strand
CCAAGGCCATGCATTTTGGAAAACTGCATGTTTCCTTCCTTGATTTGAAAATTTTTTGGCATTATAGAGAGCAATAAGCCGAATGGCAAATAGCCATAATAGACAAAGTGCGGTCACAAAACACTTTATTTTCTCACCGCACTTTCATCATTACATCCAAGCGTTATTACGAATGATCCCTACTGCAATACCTTCAATTTCAAAATGAGGTTGTTCTTCAAGATTAACGACAATCGGCTGAAACTCTTCATTTTCTGCATGCAGATAAATAACTGAACCTTTACGTTCTAAGCGTTTTACTGTCACTTCATCTTCAATTCTTGCGACAACAATCTGCCCATTTCGCACATCTTTTGTGCTATGCACGGCAAGAAGATCGCCATCTAAAATGCCGATATCTTTCATGGATTGACCATATACTTTTAATAAGAAATCAGCTTGTGGTTTAAACATATTAGCATCAACACGATAAGTACCTTCAATATGTTGCTCGGCTAAAATTGGTTCCCCTGCTGCTACGCGACCAATGAGCGGTAAGCCCTCTTCTTCCTCATCATTTGCACTGTCATCAATAATGCGAATACCGCGAGAAGCACCCGCAACAATTTCAATTGCACCTTTACGAGCAAGCGCTTTTAAATGTTCTTCTGCCGCATTAGGGGATTTAAAGCCTAATTCACGAGAAATTTCTGCACGAGTTGGCGGCATACCCGTAGTTTCTAAATGGCGTTTTAAGAGTTCCAGCACTTCTTGTTGTCTGGCAGTTAATGGTCTCATATACACTCCTGTTACTTTATACAGAATAACTGTTAGTATATACAGAAAGATGACGATTGCAACAACTATTTTCTAGTCATAAAAGTGCGGTCAATTTTTTTCATATTTTTGCGTGTTCATCATAAATCTCAAATGTAAATTTTTAGAATTTGACTGGTCGAATGTGTTAAAATGCCTGACAATACCTAGAAATGTCTAACAAAAAGAGAATATTAATTATGTCTGGCATCGTAAGTACTTATCGTAAATTATTAGAATTACCGCTTTCGGTTTTAGTAAAAAATAATCCTATTCCCGCTCAACCCATCGAAGAGCTTCAACTCAATATCAATCAACCTATTCTTTATGTTTTACCTTATACCTCTCAAACTGACTTCGTGATTTTCCGTCGTAACTGTTTGAGTGTAGGTTTGCCTGATCCAGCTGAAAAGAATGTGATTGATGGCGTAGCATTACCACGTTATGTCTATTTAGACGAAGGTCGCCGCTTTTTTAAATCAAAAGGCGCAAAAGATGAAACCGCTAAAGTCTTCAATAAATACTTAGAACTACACCGTGATGCAGCCGATTTAGATGTGCAACTCATTCCTGTTTCGGTGCTTTGGGGGCGTTCACCAGGTAAAGAAGATAAAGCAAGCTTACCAAATCTTCGCTTATTAAACGGTCTTCAAAAAACCTTTGCGGCAATTTGGTTTGGACGTGATACTTTTGTGCGTTTTTCTCAAGCGCTTTCTTTGCGTTACATGGTAAATGAGCACGGTTCAGATGAAAAAATTGCGCAAAAACTGGCTCGCGTGGCTAAAATGCACTTTGCTAAACAACGCATTTCTGCGACTGGACCTCGTTTGCCAAACCGCGAAGCGATGTTTAATAAACTCTTAAATTCCCAAGCGATTCAAAATGCGATTGAAGATGAGGCAAAATCAAAAAATATCAGCCGCGATAAAGCCTATGCTGAAGCTGAAAAAATTCTTCATGAAATCGCGGCTAATGTAAGTCATTCAAGCCTTCGAGCAGCGGATCGTTTCTTACGTTGGTTATGGAACAAACTGTATTCAGGGATTGATGTACAAAATGCGGACCGCGTGCGTAAATTAGCATTAGAAGGGCATGAGATTGTTTATGTGCCTTGTCACCGTAGTCACATTGACTATTTATTACTTTCTTATGTGCTCTATCACCAAGGTCTTGTACCGCCACATATTGCAGCAGGGATTAACTTAAACTTCTGGCCAGCAGGTCCTTTATTCCGTAGCTGGGGGGCATTCTTTATTCGTCGTACGTTTAAAGGTAACCGCCTTTATTCTGCGATTTTCCGTGAATATTTAGGGGAATTATTCCACCGTGGTTATTCCGTCGAATACTTTATTGAAGGTGGTCGTTCTCGTACAGGTCGCTTGCTTGCACCGAAAACCGGTATGATGTCGATGACGCTACAAGCACTTCAACATAACCAAACACGTCCAATTTCTGTGGTGCCCGTGTATATCGGTTATGAACACGTACTAGAAGTGGATACTTACGCGAAAGAATTACGTGGTGCAGCGAAAGAAAAAGAAAATGCTGGCTTAGTTTTACGTGTGATTAAAAAATTGCGTAATTTAGGTCAGGGGTTTGTGAATTTCGGTGAACCAATCACGCTTTCCAATTACCTCAATCACCATTATCCAGAATGGAAAGAACAACATCATGAAGATAAGCCACACTGGTTTAACCATGCGGTTGGGTCGGTTTCTAATCAAGTGATGGTAAATATTAATAAAGCCGCTGCTGTTAATGCGATGAATTTAGTGGGAACTGCCCTCCTCTCTTCTCGTCAGCGTGCACTTTCTCATGAGCAACTATTAGAACAACTCTCTAGTTATCAAGAAATGTTAAAGAATGTACCGTATTCTACTGATGTGGTACTGCCAACTGATACACCAAAAGCGATGCTTGATCATGTATTAAGTTTAGATCGTGTTGGCGTGCTAGTTGAAAAAGATAACTTTGGGGAAATTATTCGTTTAGAACGTAATTCTGCTGTTCTCATGACGTATTACCGCAACAATATTCAACACTTATTTGTGTTGCCTTCACTTGTTGCGAGTATCGTTTTACATTATGAAGCAATCCAAAAAGATTTATTATTGGATGCAGTACGTAAAATTTATCCATTCTTAAAAGGCGAACTCTTCCTTCATTTCACTGAAGAAGAATTAGATACACAAATTAAAGCCATTATTGATGAATTCGCACGTCAAGAAGTTATCCAAGCCAATGATAATTTCTTATCCATCCACCGCGCTAAAGTTCGTATTTTACAACTTTGGTCTGCGGGTATGCGTGAAATCTTACAACGTTACTACATCACAGTGAGTATTTTACGTAAAGATCCTGGAATTGCTCGTGGCTTATTAGAAAAAGAAAGCCAATTGGTGGCACAACGTCTTTCTGTATTACACGGTATTAACGCACCAGAGTTCTTTGATAAAGCGGTATTCTCTGCTTTCATTGCTAACTTAAAAGAAGAAGGTTATTTCGATGATGATAAAGAAAAATTACACGAGCTTGCTACAATCTTAGAGCATTTAATTTCTAGCGAAGTGTGCTTAACGATTAACGGTGCTGCAGACAAAGCAGATGACGTTGAGATTGAAGTAGAAGAAGAGGATAAATCAAATAAAGATGAATAATCTTTATCTCTTAAAAGAGATAACAAGAGGCGTGTTTACCACGCCTTTTTTATTGACTTAATAAAATGCTCATCCCGAACCTTCAGATCAGAAAGATTCTCAGGTTATTTTATGTAACATTTTCTTCTAAAAATCCTTTATTATCCATCTTGAATTTCAACGAATTATGGTGTTAAATCGGCACATATTATAAGGGTATAAAATTATAAAAATAAGTGTAGGAATTTATGTGTCAATTACTCGGAATGAACTGTAATACACCGACGGATATTGTCTTTTCTTTTGAAGGTTTCCGTCGTCGTGCGGGTCTTACCGACTGCCATTCAGATGGCTTCGGTATCGCTTTTTTTGAAGGTCGTGGTGTGCGTATTTTTCGCGATAACCATGCAGCCTCTCAATCTCCTATTGCGGATTGTGTAAAACAATACAACATTAAATCACTGAACGTGATTGCTCACATTCGTAAGGCAACGCAAGGTGGGGTAACCATTGAAAACACGCATCCCTTTATTCGTGAAATTTGGGGACAAAACTGGGTGTTTGCTCACAACGGTAATTTAAAAGATGTACCAGATATGTCTGAGAGTTTCTGCCAACCCATTGGCTCAACGGATTCAGAAGCAGCCTTTTGTTATATGGCGGAATACTTGAAAAATCGCTTCCGTCGCAAACCGTCTGAAATGGAAATTTTTGAAGCCATTCAAGACATTACCAAAGAGCTCTCACAAAAAGGGACCTTTAACTTCATTCTTTCAAACGGAGAATGGATGATTGCCCACTGCTCAACCAATTTGCATTACTTAACACGTAAAGCCCCTTTTGGTAAAGCGCACCGTATTGATGATGATGGCGTCATTGATTTTAATGATTACGCCAAAGATGGCGATAAAGTCACCATCATTACGACGTTCCCTCTCACCAAAGATGAACCTTGGGTCAAAATGGAACATGGCGGTTTCGTCTTCTTCAAAGAAGGGGACAAAATTGCTGAGGTCGTCGTTGAATAACTCACTTAATTCTGTAAATGAGCGTTTGATTTTTACTTGATCTTCTACTTTACGCACAAATTCATAACGCACATTTTCGGCTTCAAAATAAGCCGTGAGCGTGAGATAAATGGTTTCAAAAAAGTGGCTTTGAGCCCCTTCTTCACCCGGATCACTGATACGGACATTCCAAGTATTGTTAAATAAAACTTCTGTTTTGATTGACATATAGACTTCCTCTGTTTGTTATTTTTTATACTGAAATTGAAACGAAAAACCCGATGATAAAATTTCTGAAATCAAAAACTTTATCATCGGGCTTTTCAAACCAATTGCTCGCATATTTTGCTTTGCGTTGGTAACTGCCTTTACCTTTACGTTTTTTCTCAACGCGTTGGCGGAATAATTTGTCGTGTAATAGTGCCATCACGGCATTATCTTTCACGACACCTTTGGTGTGTTGATAAATGGGCTGATTTTCAACCGCACTTTTGGTTTTTTTCGTCATATTTACCTCTAAAAAATTGCCGTGAAGTCGTTCACGGCAAGTCATTATAGCGAAAATGAATAGAATTACAAAATAGTGAGTACGCTTTCAGGCGGTCGTCCAATTTTAGCTTTTTCACCTTTTACCACAATCGGGCGTTCTAATAGGGCTGAATTTTCACTGATGGCTTTTAATAAATCATCATTCGTTAATGCTGGATTATCTAACCCTAATGATTGATAAAGCTCATCTTTGGTACGCATCATTTTTCTGACATCATCTAATCCTAATTTATTAGCCAGTTGCTGCAATGCTTCAACAGAGTAGTGTTGTTGTAAATAAAGTTCAATTGTCGGTTGAATGCCTTTTTCTTCTAATAAAGCTAAGGTTTCACGGCTTTTTGAGCAACGCGGATTATGATAAATCGTCACAGACATAACGTTTCCTTATATTTTATGTTGAATGAGTGGATATAGGATTGATTCAAATTTTAACTTATAATGACAAAAAATACTTGTTTAGGAAGACTTTATGTTAGAAATGCTAAAAAATTGGTATAGCCGTCGCTTAAGCGATCCGCAGGCGATGGGGCTACTTGCCATTTTGTTGTTTGGCTTTATTGCGATTTATTTCTTTAGTGATTTAATCGCCCCTTTGCTGATTGCCATTGTATTAGCATATTTATTGGAAATGCCGATTAATTTTCTAACGAAAAAATTAAAATTTCCTCGAATGCTCGCTACGCTAGTCATTTTTGGTGGATTTATAACCTTGGCGTTATTAATTTTCTTCGGGCTTGTACCTACATTATGGAATCAAACGATTTCCTTATTAAGTGATTTGCCGGCCATGTTCAATAAGTTACATGAATGGTTGTTAGCCCTTCCTGAGCATAGTATGGAATGAAATGCAGCAACAAATTGCGAATTATATTCATGGTAAGCTGTTGGAAATTTTGATTGTCGGCGTGGTGACTTACATCATCTTTTTAAGCTTTGGTTTAAATTATCCGCTATTGCTTTCTGTAGCCGTTGGTCTCTCTGTCTTAGTCCCTTATATCGGGGCGGTATTAGTGACGATCCCTGTTGCGTTAGTGGCGATGTTCCAGTTTGGCATTTCCCCAACGTTTTGGTATTTAATTGTGGCCTTTGCGGTGAGTCAACTTTTAGATGGAAACTTGTTGGTACCGTATTTATTCTCTGAAGTCGTTAATTTACATCCTTTAGTAATCATTATTTCGGTGCTGATTTTTGGTGGATTATGGGGATTTTGGGGCGTATTCTTTGCTATTCCATTGGCAACGCTTGTCAAAGCTGTGCTGAATGCATTGCCAGATTAGACAGTATTAAAGCGATAAAAAGAAAGCTGACGAAAGTCAGCTTTTTTGTTCTTTTAATTTTTGGATATCCAGAATTTCGACACAATCTGTTGTCCCTGCTTTAATACGCCATTTAATATTAAATTCGTACAGACTAATACCGTAAATACGATCGGTTTCTTTACCTTGTTGATAAGCGGGACGGGGATCTTGAGCGATCACTTCCGTAATAAATCTTGCTAAGTGCGGTCGGTTTTTGTGATATTTTTCAACCGCGCTTTGGGCGATTTCTGTAAATTCTACGCTTAATTTTGCAAGTGGTTTTTCTTGCGCAAAACTTGATTTTGCCTCAGGCTCGCTATCAGCATAGGCAATATAAGGTTTAATATCAAAAATAGGTGTGCCATCGACGAGATCCACAGAGCCCAAATGTAGAAAAACACGACCATGAATACATTCTACTTGGCGTAATTCAACTTTGGATAAGCCTAGCGGATTTGGGCGATGTGTGGCACGTGAGGCAAATACGCCGACACGTTGATTGCCGCCTAAACGAGGGGGGCGAACGGTGGATTGCCATTTCCCATGGGGTATTTTGTCGAATTGGAAAATAAGCCAAAGATGGCTAAATTGCTCTAAGCCTCGTACCGCCTCAGGTGAATTATACGGAGGAAGCAGTTCCACAATACCAATACCATCCTGTACTAAATCTGGTTGGCGCGGCACTGAGAATTTTTCTTTGTAAGGCGTGTGAATCACCGCAATTGGGTGAAGAGTCAGTGTTAAATCATTCATAAAAAGGCAATTTCCGTGTAGAATACGCCCTTTATTGTAATCAAAAGTGCGGTCAAAAAAAATGACAAATCATAAATTGAAAATGTGGTGGGAAACCGCTCGCCCAAAAACCTTGCCTTTGGCATTAGCTTCTATTTTTACCGGTTCAGCATTGGCATATTGGGCGGATAAAGAAAGTTTTAATCTCACCGTGATGTTACTTTGCTTGCTTACTACCATTTTATTGCAAGTACTTTCTAACTTTGCCAATGATTACGGCGATCATCAAAAAGGGTCTGATACCGAAGAACGTATTGGGCCTTTGCGCGGTATTCAGCAAGGTGCAATTTCTGCGAATGAGCTTAAATGGGGCTTAATTTTAATGGCAGTGGGGGCATTTTTCTCAGGTGCATTCTTAATTGGTATCGCATATCAAAGTCTCACTGATTTATTGGCCTTTGCTGTCTTGGGTATTCTTGCCATTATAGCTGCCATTACTTATACCGTAGGCGCTAAACCTTATGGTTATTTAGGTTTAGGCGATTTGTCTGTTTTGCTCTTTTTTGGACTATTAGGTGTAGGTGGAACTTATTATCTACAAACTCACAGCATTGATAGCTTAATTATTTTACCTGCGCTTGGCTCAGGTTTATTAGCAACAGCGGTTTTAAATATCAATAATTTACGTGATATTGAGCAAGACGCTAAGGTAGGGAAAAATACTCTGGTTGTGCGTATTGGCCCGAAGAAAGGACGTGTTTATCACTGTATTTTATTAAGCGTTGCCGCTTTATGTTATGTGCTATTTGCGGCATCAACAGCATTTAGCCCTTGGCATTTCTTATTTTTACTGGCATTTCCACTGTTATTAAAACATGCATTATTTGTTTATCGCAGCAAAGAGCCTGCAGTGTTGCGTCCGATGTTGGCTCAGATGTCTATGATTTCTTTATTTATCAATATCTTGTTTAGTTTAGGCTTGCTTATCGGCTAAATCGGCTTATACTAGAGAAAAAATTTTAACGACAAGGGGTACATTATGTATATCGATACTTCAGAACTTTGTGATATTTATGCTGATCAAGTAGATGTGGTTGAGCCAATTTTTTCTAGCTTTGGTGGCGTCAGCAATTTCTACGGCAAAGTGACGACAGTAAAATGTTTTGAAAATAATGGATTAATTGCCGAAATTCTCGAAGAAAATGGTAACGGCAGAGTGCTTGTCGTAGATGGCGGTGGTGCAGTACGCCGTGCTTTAATTGATGCCGAGCTTGCGCAGCTTGCTGCAGATAATGACTGGGCGGGCATTATTGTTTATGGTGCAGTGCGTCAAATTCAACAACTTGAAAATATCGATATCGGTATTCATGCGTTAGCTCCAATTCCAGTTGGTGCAGATGAAAATAATCAGGGTGAAAGCGATCTTCCAGTCAATTTTGGTGGTGTGACGTTCTTCCCTGAAGACTACATTTATGCCGATTTAACAGGAATTATTCTTTCGCAAGAAGCATTAGATTTAGAAGACGTTGAAGAAGAATAATTTTGAAATTATAGACCTTTTTAAAGTGCGGTTAGAAATAACCGCACTTTTTTTGTCAAAAATTTTTTGAACAAGATCACATTTTAAACATTTGTTAGTTGAAAGTTTGTAACATTCATTTAACATCGAAAATAGTTCATCTGTAATCAGTTTGGAGGGACTCATGAACGAAACAAACACAACAAAAAATTATAAAAGTGGGATTATCTTTCTGCTGGCGATAGCCTGTTTTTTTATTTTATTAAAATCTTTACCTTTCGCACCTAAGGAAAATGCTGGTTTAGCATTATTAGCCTTTGTGGCGATTCTTTGGTTAACTGAGGCGTTACATGTCACCGTGACCGCTCTTTTGGTTCCATTACTTGCAATTGCTCTTGATTTGGTGACAACCAAACAAGCTTTAGTGGCGTTTGCTGACCCAACCATTTTCTTATTCTTTGGTGGTTTTGCTTTAGCGACAGCTCTGCACATACAAAAACTCGATAAAATGATTGCCAATAAAATCATGGCAATGGCGCGTGGTAATTTGTTTGTCGCTGTGATGTATCTTTTTGCTATTACCGCTTTCCTTTCCATGTGGATGAGTAACACTGCAACAGCCGCCATGATGTTACCTTTAGCAATGGGGATCTTAAGCAAACTTGATAAAGAAAAAGAACATAATACTTATGTCTTCGTATTATTGGGGATTGCGTATAGTGCAAGTATTGGTGGTATGGGAACATTAGTAGGTAGCCCACCAAATGCTATCGTTGCAAGTAACTTACATTTAACCTTCTCTGATTGGTTATGGTATGGCTTACCAATTATGTTAATTTTAATGCCATTAATGGTGGGTACACTTTTCATGGTGTTTAAACCAAGACTTCATTTACATTTTGAGCAAAATTTTGAACGTATTGAAATGAATGGCCAACGTGTTTTAACGCTTGTGATTTTTGGTCTCATTGCGCTTTGTTGGGTATTTAGTAGTTATATTAATCCAATCATTTCAGGTGTATTTGGTCTTGCTAAAAATATCGGTAGTTTTGATAGCGTCGTCGCATTGCTTGCTGCTGTCATTATTTGTTCAACCGGTGTGGCAAATTGGAAACAAATCCAAGAAAGCACGGACTGGGGTGTATTAATGCTTTTCGGTGGTGGCTTAACTTTAAGCGCAGTGTTAAAAGATTCTGGTGCAAGTAAAGTATTAGCTGACGGTATTGTATTCTTAGTTCAAGGACAACATTACTATCTCATTGGTTTATTAGTCGCAACCTTCATTATTTTCTTAACTGAATTTACGTCCAATACTGCGAGTGCAGCATTATTAGTGCCAATCTTTATTTCTATCGCGCAATCTCTTGGTATGCCAGAAATTGGTCTTGCGTTAATCATTGGTTTAGGTGCTTCTTGTGCCTTTATGTTACCAGTGGCGACACCGCCAAATGCAATCGTATTTGGTACGGGACATGTTCGTCAGAGTGATATGGTGAAAGCTGGGTTTATCTTAAATATTGTGTGTATACTCGTTATCGCGACAATAGGATATTATTTCTGGTTGAATTAATCGTATAAAAGAAAAGGACGTGTTGAGAATATTCAACACGCCCTTTTATTATTTTTTACAAAGATTATGCTTTAATTTCTGAGTGGCTTTTTAAGAAAAAGAGAGCAACAGTTGAGATCAACATCACAAAGCCAACGCCCACATATAAACTCTGTTTGTCCCAACCCATATCTAATAATTGACCCGCAATCGTTGGAGCAAGAATCGCACCAATACGACCGATACCAATCGACCAGCCCACACCGGTGCTACGAATATCGGCGTCATAAGTCAGTGGGTTTAAGGTATAAAGACCGCTGATACAGCCATTCATGAGTGCTCCAACTAAAATACCGAATACCATCGCAATCCATAAAACGGATGAGGATAAGATAAAGGTAATGATCGCTGCGGAAGATAACACAGTAAATAAAATTAACACGCCGCGTGCCGTCCAACGACTAGCCAGTAAACCATAGATTAAGGCGCCGCAAGTACCACCAAGTGAAATCATCATCCCTACGCTCACACTTTGCTCTGTCGTCATGCCCGCTTCTTTTAATAAGGCTGGAGTCCATGAGCTGATAAAATAGAAGCTAAACATGATTGCGAAGAAAGCCGTCCAAATTAACAGGGTAGAATGTAAGTATTTTTCGCTGAATAATTGGCTAATAGGTAATTTATTTTTAACTTTTTCTACTTTTGCAGGAAGTTTCCAATCACCGGCTAAACCAATTTTTTTTGCAATTAAATTTAACCGCACTTCTGCATTTTTAGGTTGTTTGGAGGTGAGAAAATCAATGGATTCCGGTAACCAAATAAATAACACCACTAAAAGTAAACCGGTTAAGATAGCGCCTGCTAGGAACACAGAACGCCAGCCATATTCACCTTGCAACATCACGGCGAACATACCGCCTAATACCGCACCGATACCAAATCCTGCTGCATAGACACTGATCGCAAAACTTCGCCATTTACGAGAAGAATATTCACTGGTGATCACGTTTGTGCCCACTAAAATACCGCCGACACCAAGCCCGGTGATAACGCGCCAGAAACCGAGCCATTGATATTGTGAGATAAACGCCGAGCCTAACATCCCAATAGCGGAGAGTGATACTGCCATTAATAACAATGGACGGCGACCAATTTTATCCGCAAGTGGTGCAAGGAAAAGTGAGCCGGCAGTCATACCAAATAAGCCGGCACTTAATAAATAACCTAACTCAATCCCCGTGAGACCAAATTCGCTTGCGAGAGATTGAAGTTTACGCAAAATCATGCTGAGTACCACGCCATAAGCGGGAACAAACAAGACGATGCCGACAAATAATTTAAATAAGTAATCGACGAATCCAAGACTAAACCAATGTTCAGCCATAAATGGATCGCTACTTTGATAGAATGCTACGCCAAAGAACATGAAAGTGTCGGCAAGAGAGCCAAATGTCATGGAGCTGCTCGGGGCAATCCACCACGTTTTTAGTTGACGTAAACGCCCCATGTGCTGTGGAATGAGAAATCATCAGCAAAACCAAGTGCGGTCAATTTTAAATTGATTTCAAATGGAATTTGAACGAAATAGTTACTGGCTGTGATGATGAAGATGTGAAATAAGCTTAATAAAATTAAAGCAAAACGTTTTTGTTGATCATTGAAGATCGGAGTATTAATTTTCATTTTAAGACCTTTTTAGTTGGTTAATCGGGGGTAGGGAACCCGACATGAGAAATAAATCCGCCAAATTGGCGAGCCGTGAATAATACTAGAATTTATTGGGATTGCAAGAAAGTGCGGTCAAAAATCTAGGCATTTTATTTGTTTTAGTTTGATTTTAATAGCAGTGATAAGAATTTTCATTTACACCCAAATGATATTGTACTAGAATTCTCAGGCATTTTTATTTCACATATGCCTGGGGAGCATTCAATGTATAAAACCAATCATTTAAAAACAACATCATTCTTCGCATTAAGCACGTTAACCATCGCGCTTTTTTCAAGCTATTCTTATGGTGAAGAGAAACTTGAGGAAATTAAAGTTACAGCAGAAAATCAGGTAAAACAATCACTTGGTTCTTCTCTTGTGACGGCAAAAGATTTAGAGAAACGTCCTGCGACAAATGATATTTCTGAAGTATTACGTACTATGCCCGGTGTGAACTTAACGGGTAACTCATCTACAGGACAACGCGGAAATAAACGTCAAATTGATATTCGTGGTATGGGACCAGAAAATACATTGATTTTAGTGGATGGTAAACCAGTCACCTCTCGTAATGCAGAACGTTATGGTGTGCGTGGTGAGCGTAACTCTCGTGGCGACAGTAACTGGGTACCAGTTGAAGCCATTGAAAAAATCGAAGTATTACGTGGCCCTTCAGCAGCACGCTATGGTTCAGGTGCAATGGGTGGGGTGGTTAATATTATCACTAAGCCTGTTACCAATGATTTACACGGTAGCTTAAGTTATTACACCAATCAACCAGAAGACAGCGATGAAGGCGCAACGAACCGTGTAGGTTTTAATCTAAGCGGTGCGTTAATTAAAGATGTATTGCAATTCCGTTTATATGGTAACTGGAATAAAACTCAAGCGGATGAAGTCGGTATTAATGGCGATCCTGCGATTGCCGGTCGTGAAGGTGTACGTAATAAAGATATTAATGGCCGTTTAGTGTGGAATATCAATGAGAAAAATAAATTAACCTTGGATTCTGGTTTCAGTCGTCAAGGCAATATTTATAACGGTGATACGCAAAATAGCTCAGCAGGGCTTTACAATAATAAAAACTATCCTGAAACCAAAATGTTGGCAGGAAGTAAAGCTGAAACTGCTCGTTTATATCGTCAGAACTATGCTTTAACCTATGAAGGTAAATTCGATCATTTTGACAATAAAACTTATATTACTTTTGATAAAACTAAAAACAGCCGTTTACCAGAATATTTAGCGGGTGGTCCAGAAGGTAGTTATTCTAGCACGTCAGCTTTTAGCGATTCTATTCTTAAAAATACGCGTTTTAGTTCAGAATTCTATATCCCATTTACCTTGGGTGTAGATCATATGCTGACAGTTGGTTTTGAAGGTGCACATAGCAGTTTAGATGATGACGCTTCTATGACACAGTTACTTGGTGGACGACGAGACAAGAATACAGGGAAGGTGCTTTATGATTTGAAAGAACGCCTACCAACCGGCATCTCAAATGTACGAGGTGGTCATAGCAGTCAAACTGAGTGGGCAGTATTTGTTGAAGATAATATTTCAGCAACCCAATCTACCATCTTAACGCCATCTTTGCGTTATGATTACAACACCTATTCTGGTTCTAATCTAAGTGGCGGATTAAACTTCTTACAAAGCCTCAACGATGATTGGAGAATTAAAGGTGGGATAGCAAGAGCTTATAAAGCACCGAATCTTTATCAAACTAACCCGAATTACTTGTTGTTTACTTTAGGTCAAGGTTGTCCAACGAATGTACCAAATAATAAAACTTGTTATTTCCAAGGTAATAGCGACATTAAACCAGAAACCAGCTGGAATAAAGAAATCGGAATTGAATATGATAAAGACGGGCTTCTTGCTTCTGTGGCTTACTTCCGTAATGACTATCGTAACAAAATCGTGTCTGATGGTGAATTTATCGGTTTAACTAACTTAGGTAACTATGTGTATAAATGGGGTAATGCAAACCGCGCAGTGATTGAAGGTTTTGAAGGTAATCTGACATTACCATTAATCCAAGATAAATTAAACTGGGTGAATAACTTCACTTATATGCATAAAACCAAAAATAAAGATACAGGTAACCCGCTTTCTATCGTGCCGAAATATACCTTGAATTCAAGCTTAAGTTATAAAATTACCGATAGTTTGGATGCAATGTTAACTTATACGCAATACGGTAAACAAAAATCCCGTAAAAATCCGGAAAACCGTATGGAAAATGGTAACGACAAGTACCTTAATCAGCTTGCTGGCTCAGAAGATATTGGTGGCTATGCAGTTTGGGGATTAAGTGCGGGTTATAATTGGAAAGATACAATCAGCATTCGTGTTGGCGTAAGTAACTTATTTGATAAACGCATTTATCGTTCATCAAGCAGTACAAATTACAATGCTCATACTTATAACGAACCTGGTCGTGCTTATTACGCAACAGTAAAATATACTTTCTAAGTAAGAATAGATGATTCAAGCCCTGTTTATACAGGGCTTTTTTTATGTGTAATTAACTTAGACAACAAACACGCAAAGAAATCTTGACTTAATGCATAAAAATAAACAATAATTATTATCATTTTGATTTTATTTGAGGGTGTACTTATGAAGAAAGCAAATTTTGCCTTATTGCCACTTGCTGTGTTTATTGCAGCGAATGCCCAAGCTGAAGAACAATTAGATGTGATTAATGTGGTTTCTGAGAATAGCGGGGCAAAAAGTAAAACCAATGTGATTACGACAAAAACAATGGAGCGTAGCACAGAGATGGAATTAAAAGGTTTATTAAAAGATGAACCGGCAATTAATTTTGGTGGCGGTCGTGGTACATCACAATGGTTTACGATTCGTGGTATGGGACAAGATCAAGTTGATGTGAAAATTGATGGTGCTTATACCGATGCACAATTATTCCATCACCAAGGTCGTTTCATGTTTGATCCGTCTTTATTAAAACGTGTTGATGTGCAAAAAGGGACAGGTTCAGCAAGCGCTGGGATTGGGGCAACAAGCGGTGCAATTGTTGCAGAAACAGTGAGTGCAAAAGATTTGCTCAAAGAAGGGCAAGATATTGGCTTCAAAGTTCATGCAGGTGTCAGTTCAAATAGTGGCTGGTCTAAAGGTGCGACCGTTTATTCTAAAGCTGGTCCGGTAGATGCGTTAATTTCTGCCAATTTTGTGACAGAACGTGATTATAAAGCCGGCAATGGCTATAAAGTCAAAAATAGTGCATTAGGACAGCGTGGTTTATTAGCTAAACTTGGTTTTGATTTGAATGAGAATCACCGAATTGAAATCAGTCATCGTCAAGAACGTCATTATGGAGTTCGTGCACTTCGTGAAGAGTTTGATTTCGCACAAGATAACAATGCTGCGAACAATGCCCCTCGCTATCGTATTACACAAAATGATACGACTAATTTAGAATGGAATGGTAAGAACATGGGCTTTGTGACGAACGCTAAAGCCAATGTGTATCATTCTGTGATTAATCGTAAAGAGCCAAGTGAGAATTCGAAAACGCGCTTAATTGCGAATGGTGCAAATTTAAATTTAGAAAGCGCAGTGGGTCAGTCTCATCTTATTAAATATGGTGTTAATTATCGTGATCAAGAGGGTAAACCTAATTCGCTAACCGTACAAAACGGTGTTCAAATGAAAACTCAAAAGAAACGTGATGTAGGTGTTTATGCTGAAGGTATTTGGGGTTTAGGTGCTTTTACCTTAACAACTGGATTACGTTATGATAACTTTGATTTCCGAGCAATGAATGGCAAAAAATCGCATAAGGGAAGTGTCAACCCAAGCGTTGGTTTAATTTATGAAGTGAATAATGATCTAAGTTTCAATGCGAGCTTAAACTATGCAACACGTAGTCCTCGTTTCCATGAAGTGATGTTATCTTCAGGTGAAACTCGAGGTCGATCAGCTGTTTATTCAATTGCATCGAATATCAAACCGGAGAAATCACGCAATGCAGAAGTGGGTTTCAATTACAAACTAGCTGATAATTTCTCTTTAAACGGAAGCTATTTCTGGCAAACAGTAAAAGATACACACGCATTTACGCAAGTCAGCCCTGGTTTTTATGAAATCCAAAATGCAGGTAAGCTAAGAAACCACGGATATGAAGTCGGTGCTGCTTATAAATATGAAGGTTTAACATTACGTGCTGGCGTGGCTTATAGTAAACCTGAATTAGATGGCAGAACAGTGGATAGTACTGTGACAGCTATTCCGATTGGACGTACTTGGACTACAGGTGTGTCTTATCGCTTTACTCAACCTGATATTGAAATTGGCTGGAAAGGCCGCTTTGTACAACATACCAGTTATGACGCAACAACAAATAACCGTGGCGGTGGTGCAACAACCACGAAACGTCCAGGCTATGGGGTAAGTGATTTCTATATCACATGGAAACCAGCTGAAAATATCAATGTGAATCTTGCGCTAGATAATGCGTTTAACAAATATTATCGAAGTCACAGCCAACGTGCAGGTGTATCAACATTACCTGAACCAGGTCGAGACATTCGTTTAAATGTTAATTATACCTTTTAAATAAATCTCTAATTGCTTAACAGGGAATTAAAAGTGCGGTCGATTTTGACCGCACTTTTTTATTGATTGAATTTGAAAAATGGTAAATTTCAGATAATAAAAAACCCTGCATAGGCAGGGTTCTTCACACAGATTCAAATTCTATAAATGCTTTCCACTTACACCGCGTGAGTTAATAATCGCCGACAATCCGGCACCAAATAGACTGCGAATTATACTGAAAAAATCAAATTGATCAAGTGGTGTGCTTTAGTGATAAAATCATCACAAAATTTTTGTTTATTTTGACCGCACTTTAGGAAAGTTATGTTAGTCCAATCCTCTGTTGATGCCTCTTTTGCCCATTCCGTTTTACAATGGTATGAAAAGTTTGGGCGGAAAAATTTGCCTTGGCAGCAAAATAAAACTCTTTATGGTGTTTGGCTTTCTGAAGTGATGTTACAACAAACTCAAGTTACCACAGTTATCCCTTATTTTGAGCGCTTTATCAAAACTTTTCCTAATGTGACCGCACTTGCCAATGCTTCACAAGATGAAGTGTTACATTTGTGGACGGGACTAGGCTATTACGCACGTGCGAGAAATTTACATAAAGCCGCTCAAACCATCAGAGATGAATATCAAGGCGAATTTCCAACGCAATTTGAACAGGTTTGGGCATTAACAGGCGTAGGACGATCGACGGCTGGCGCAATTTTATCTTCCGTACAAAATCAACCTTATCCGATTTTAGACGGCAATGTGAAACGCGTCCTTTCTCGTTATTTTGCTGTTGACGGTTGGCCTGGTGAGAAGAAAGTCGAAAATCAATTATGGCAGTTGAGTGAGCAGGTTACACCAACAACGAGAGTCGCTGAATTTAATCAAGCGATGATGGACATCGGTTCGGCGATTTGTACTCGAACAAAACCTAAATGCGATCTTTGTCCTCTAAGTAACGATTGTTTAGCTAATAAACTCGAAAAGTGGACAGAATTCCCTGGAAAGAAACCAAAGAAATCCTTGCCGGAAAAACAAAGTTATTTTTTGATTTTATCTTATCAAGGAAAAGTTTGGCTAGAACAGCGCGAAAGCAAAGGCTTATGGGGCGGATTGTATTGTTTCCCTCAGTTTGATGATAAACAAACATTATTGAATTTTCTGAAAGAACAAGGGATTACCGAATATCAAGAATGGGTAACCTTCCGTCATACCTTTAGTCATTTTCATTTAGACATTCATCCCATTTATGTTGAAGTCGATCGAAAATCTGAAGAGAGCGATCGTTCAGATTGGAAAAAATTGTCAGAAAAAGGAAAAGAATCTCGATCTGGTCTATTAAGTGCGGTCAAATATTGGTATGATCCAAAACCATGTTAGTGAACGAGAAAAAACTCAATATGATGAATGCCGAACATCGTAAATTATTAGAAGAAGAAATGGTGAATTTCTTATTTGAAGGCAAAGATGTACATATTGAAGGTTACGTTCCCCCATCTAAATAACAAAAGATTATGAAAAAGTATTTATTATTGGCGCTACTTCCGCTTTTGTATGCTTGTAGCGATTCGCCAACCCATCGACGTGGTATTAATTATGACGAAGTGTTTTCGAAAGACACACAAGGTTTAGATATTTTAACTGGTCAATTCTCCCATAATATCGATCGCATTTGGGGGGTAAATGAGCTTTTAGTGGCAAGCCGTAAAGACTACGTGAAATACACGGACTCTTTCTATACGCGTAGCCACGTAAGCTTTGACGAAGGAACGATTATTGTTGAAACTCAACAAGATCTTAATCGTTTACACAATGCGATTGTCCATACTTTATTGATGGGCTCTGATGCGAAAGGGATCGACTTATTCGCTTCTGGTGATGTGCCAATTAGTACGCGTCCTTTCTTATTAGGTCAGGTTGTGGATAACAATGGTCAGCAAATTGCTAACCAAGTGATTGCAAGTAACTTTGCGACTTATTTAATCCAAAATAAATTACAAACTCGACGCTTACAAAATGGTAACACCGTACAATTTGTAGTAATCTCCATGATTGCAAACCACGTTGAAGTGCGTGCACAAAAATATATTCCATTAGTCCGTAAAGCTGCAGAACGCTATGGCATTGATGAAAGCTTGATTTTAGGTATTATGCAAACAGAATCCAGTTTCAACCCGTATGCGATCAGTTATGCGAATGCAATCGGCTTAATGCAAGTGGTACCAAGCACAGCAGGCCGTGATGTGTTTGCGATGAAAGGTAAAGGTGGACAACCATCTGCACGTTACCTTTATGATCCTGCAAATAACATTGATGCAGGTGTCTCTTACTTATGGATTCTGCAAAATCAATATTTAGATGGTATCACGAACCCTACCTCTAAACGTTTTGCAATGATTTCTGCTTATAATAGTGGTGCTGGTGCAGTATTACGTGTATTCGATGAGGATAAAGATGAGGCGATCTATAAGATCAACCAGATGTATCCAGAACAAGTGTATCGTATCTTAACGACTGCACACCCATCCTCACAAGCAAGAAACTACTTGTTGAAAGTGGATGCGGCGCAGAAGAAATTCCGTGTAAGACGATAATTTCTACGATGAAATACAATGCCCGAAAGAATTTTCGGGCATTATTTTTTGAGAAAGTGCGGTTATTTTTGATTGAGTTTTACAAAATACGTTCTTTTTATAGTCGTTTTGGTTATTAACCACTCAAACAAACCGACTTTTTTACTTTTTTTGAATTTAATTGTTGACCGATACCCGAAAAAATAGTTTAATACGCTCCGTTGTCAGGCAGTAGCCAATAACGATAACGCCTCGATAGCTCAGTCGGTAGAGCAGGGGATTGAAAATCCCCGTGTCGGTGGTTCGATTCCGCCTCGAGGCACCATTTCCTCCTTAGTTCAGTCGGTAGAACGGTGGACTGTTAATCCATATGTCGCAGGTTCGAGTCCCGCAGGAGGAGCCAAATTCTAAGAAGCCGCTAAAGTAATTTAGCGGCTTTTTTCTTTCCAGTTTCAATATTTCCTAATCTTCATATAGACAATTCCAATCACATCAATTTATAGCTTTCTCGTTCAGTTTTAGGCACAATAGAGCAAAATTCCAATGAGTAAAAAAGGATAATGAAAATGACTAAACATTATGATTATATTGCGATCGGTGGCGGTTCCGGCGGGATTGCCTCAATTAACCGTGCGGCAAGCTATGGCAAAAAATGTGCAATTATTGAAGCAAAACATCTCGGTGGTACTTGCGTAAACGTAGGTTGTGTACCGAAAAAAGTGATGTTCTATGGCGCACAAGTGGCAGAAGCCATTAATAACTATGCACCTGCTTATGGTTTTGATGTAGAAGTGAAAAAGTTTGATTACGCGAAATTAGTCGAGAGCCGTCAAGCTTACATCGGTCGTATTCATACGTCTTACAATAATGTATTAGCGAAAAATAACGTGGATGTTTTAAATGGTTTTGCACGTTTTAAAGATGCGAAAACGATTGAAGTGAGCTATGCAGATGGTTCAACAGAATTAGTAACCGCCGATCATATCTTAATTGCTACAGGTGGTCGCCCAAGTATTCCTGCTGTAAAAGGTGCAGAATACGGAATTGATTCAAATGGTGTATTTGCTTTAAATGAATTGCCAAAACGCGTCGCAGTAGTAGGCGCAGGTTATATTGCAGTTGAATTAGCGGGTGTTTTAAATAGCTTAGGCAGCGAAACGCATTTATTTGTGCGCCAACATGCTCCATTGCGTAATCAAGATCCATTGATTGTCGAAACTTTACTTGAAGTGTTAGCACAAGATGGTATCCAATTACATACCAAAGCGTTGCCAGAAGAAGTAGTAAAAAATGCGGATGGTTCGCTTACCTTGAAATTACAAGATGGCCGTGAAACCACAGTGGATACGTTAATTTGGGCGATTGGTCGCGAACCAGCAACGGATGTGATTAATCTTGAAGTAACCGGTGTGAAAACCAATTCACGCGGACAAATTATTGTCGATAAATACCAAAATACAAACGTACCAGGCATTTATGCGGTAGGTGATATTATCGAAGGTGGTATTGAATTAACACCAGTTGCCGTGGCGGCCGGTCGTCGTTTGTCCGAGCGTTTATTCAATAACAAACCGAATGAGCATTTGGATTACAATCTTGTACCAACCGTCGTGTTTAGCCATCCACCAATCGGTACAGTCGGTTTAACTGAACCACAAGCGATTGAGCAATATGGCGAAGAAAATGTGAAAGTGTATAAATCTTCTTTCACGGCAATGTACACCGCGGTTACTGAACATCGTCAACCTTGCCGAATGAAATTAGTGTGTGTCGGTAAAGACGAAAAAATCGTAGGCTTACACGGCATTGGTTTTGGTGTGGATGAAATGATTCAAGGTTTTGCGGTGGCAATCAAAATGGGTGCAACTAAAGCAGACTTT
>JAGZXE010000084.1:0-7672 GCA_018378615.1 Parahaemophilus parainfluenzae | reverse complement strand
AATATCATGGTGAACTAATTTTTCATTTTGAATACCCACACAGTAGCCACCTTTACCTTGTAGCAATATATCTACCGCATATACGCCCATACGTGAAGCCAAAATACGGTCGAAAGCACAAGGCGAACCACCACGTTGAATATGGCCTAATACGGTTGCACGGGTTTCATGACCTACGCGAGCTTCAATCTCACGAGCAAGAGAATGTACGTCTGTAATTAATTCAGTAATCGCAATAATAGCATGGCGTTTTCCACGAATAATACTGCGTTCAATTTGACGAATTAATTCTTCACGATTAAATTCCACTTCTGATGCCACAATATACTCACAGCCACCAGCAATACCTGCAGAAATGGTTAAGTCACTACAGTGACGCCCCATGATTTCCACGATAGAAATACGTTGATGAGAACTTGAGGTATCACGTAAACGGTCAATGGCATCCACCGCTGTTTGTAGCGCAGTTTCATAACCGATTGTGTAATCTGTGCCAGCCACATCGTTATCAATTGTACCTGGAATACCTACGCAAGGGAAACCATGTTCTTCAGTGAGCAATTTCGCCCCCATATAAGAACCGTCACCACCAATAACAACTAAGGCATCAATACCATGTGAACGTAAAATTTCCGCACATTTTTCACGCACTGCTGGATCTTTAAATTCTGGGAAACGCGCAGAGCCTAAGAATGTACCGCCGCGGTTAATAATATCGGATACACTATAACGGTTTAACTGTTTGATTTTATTGTTATATAAGCCTTGATAACCGTCATAAATCCCAAATACTTCAAGCCCTTCTGCAAGAGCTGCACGAACAACGCCACGGATGGCAGCATTCATACCTGGTGCATCACCACCACTGGTTAATACAGCAATTTTTTTAATCATATTTACCTACTTTGAACTCTAAGAATAATTGGCGTCAAGATTACACCATCCATTATTTCTGCTCTAGAAAAATTTTTAAAATTTACGTGGAATTTGATCTAGTATAAGTTTTAGTGATGGAAAGCACTTTCACATTTCCAAGAAAGATCGGCTTTCTGTAATGTTTTACTTTCTTTCGCCACCAAATACTTTTGTAAATTTTTCACAATTTTTACTTTGTTTAAACGCTGAAACTTCTTACCTTGCTCCACTTTTTGGGAATATTGATATTGCACGAAACCACAACGTGGCACATTTTTGCCCTTAGCAATATCCACTTGCCAAGACGGATTTTGTTCTGTCGGAGCATAAATGACATAACCATTTAACTCAGTAGCGGGCTTTTTCGGATTCGTTGAATTCGCAAGAATTTTGAAATCTGTCACGCCTAAATTACGGTATACCTTCTCACGCAATACTACGCGTTGCTCAATAGAACGGGATAAATCACGATCAAGCAACACTTCAATTTGAGATTGCCAATTTTCCAAGGTATCCGGCTCCGCAAGATAAACATAGCGCGCAATCGTATCCAAATCTTGGCTTGCAGTAAGTTTATAAGTTTTGCCGTTGTACTCAATTTTTTCAGGAGTTTGAAGCTGACTCACTTTTGCCGCACAACCTGAGAGTAGAAGCGCGGTCAATATAACCAGAATTTTATTCATTGATATCTCGCTTAAATACAAATTCTTTTTCAGTTGAGGATGTCGCATCAAACCAATAACCAGCTAGGTCAAACTCTTTCAGTTGTTCAACACGTTCCAAACGATTTTGAATGATAAAACGACACATTAAACCACGGGCTTTTTTTGCATAAAAGCTGACCACTTTGTATTTACCATTCTTATTATCTAAGAAAACAGGCTTCACAATCTGTGCCTCTAATTGGCTTTCTTTCACTGATTTATAGTATTCATCGGAAGCTAAATTGATCAACACACGATCGCCTTGCTCATCAAGTGCTTGTTGTACGGATTGAGTGATAATGTTCCCCCAAAAAGCATAAAGATCTTTCCCTTTTGGATTCGCTAACTTCGTACCCATTTCCAAGCGGTAAGGTTGCATTAAATCAAGGGGTTTAAGTAAGCCATATAAGCCAGAAAGCATACGTAAATGGCGTTGTGCGAATTGCACATCTTCATCAGATAAGCTATCCGCATCTAAACCGGTATAAACATCACCTTTGAATGCCCAAATGGCTGCGCGTGAATTTTTTTCGTTGTGAGATTTTGTCCATTCCGCAAAGCGAGCGGCATTTAAGCCTGCAAGTTTATCGCTGATAGACATTAAGGAAGAAAGATCTTGGGGAGATAATTGACGACAGATTTCAATCAGTTGCTCACTATAATCCGTCAAGTGCGGTTGAGAAACAGGAAGATTTCTGACCGCACTTTCAAAATCTAAGGTTTTTGCCGGGGAAATAATGGCTAACATAGGTTCTCCTTTCTAAACACTGAGCCGTATCTTAGCACAGGATAGCCTCCTTACTCTACCCCGTTTATGCTATCCGCTTATAGAGTCCATTCTCATTGACGATTAAATCTTGTAACTCCAAATCTAACAACTGCACTAAAAGCAAATCCACCGGCAAATTCAATGTAACCGATAAATCATCAAGGCTTATTGGTGTATAACTGATATGTTGATAAAGTTCAGGATGACTTGGTTCCACGGCTAGTGTTTTTGCTGTGAGTGGTTGAGCTATCGGCTTATTAATTTGCGTATTATGTACTGGAGGCTGAAAAACAACGCTGTGATTGAGGCTATCTAAAATATCTTTGACATTTTCCACCAACATCGCCCCTTGCTTAATCAGTTTATGGCAGCCTTGACTGTATTCACTTTGAATATTCCCTGGTAAGGCAAAAATATCGCGATTTTGTTCTAAAGCATAACGCGCTGTAATCAATGAACCGCTTTTCTCTGTTGCTTCAATGACTAACGTTCCCAATGAAAGCCCGCTGATAATGCGATTACGACGAGGAAAATTTTCGGCTATCGGTGCTTGCGTAGGAATAAATTCAGAAACTAACGCCCCGTTATTTTCGATAATTTTCTCGGCTAATCGGCGATGTTTAGCGGGATAAATGTGATCTAATCCGCTACCCAATACGGCAATGGTTTGCCCTTGAATATCCACCACCGCCTGATGACTAAATCCATCGATACCTAAAGCCAGCCCACTCGTGACCGTCAATCCTGCAAGAGAAAGTTCTGTCGCAAAATACTTTGCCCAATATTCCCCATAAGCCGAACAATAACGGCTTCCAACCATGGCAATTTGCTGAGCAGAAAGTGCGGTCAAATTGCCTTTCACAAATAATAAAGGTGGAAAGCCACTAATTTGTTTGAGTAAAAAAGGATACTCATCTGAAAAACAGTGTATTAAATGATGTCCTTCTTTTTCGGCCCAGTTCAAAGCAGGTTCAATAAATTTCATTTCTGGCTGAAACCAACGACGAATCTGCAAAGCATCCCACCCCATTTGTTGAAATGCCACTTCATCATAATTTAACAAGCCTTCTATATTCACATGGGCCAAAATTTGTTGAATCCGCACACTGCCCAATTTGGGCACTTGAGCTAATCGCAACAAAATCGAGGTAAAATTGCTCATCTATCTCTCCTTTAAAAAGAGAATTATGGTGAGATTTGTCTCAAAAAATGAAAAGTTTGTCTTAATTCTGCGATTCAGATCGCAAAAAGAGAAAAAATTTTATAAAAAATCGGCATACCAGAAACGAGTAATAAAACAGGACAAAAACAGCTTCTCAAAAGCCATTTTTAGAGATTAATTCTGATAAAAAACTTATATCAAGAGAAATAAACTTTTAAGGTTGTGTTGAGATATTCACTTTAGATATAAATCACTAATAAATGATTTGACAGCAACATTTTTATCCGTAATATGGACAGCGTTTTACAGAATTTTTTACAGGATTACCTTTTTATGTACCAAGCTGTTTCTTTATCTCTCAACCTCCTGCTCTCACATTCTTTGTGCGGCTAAGTTGTGGATAAAAAACACCTTTATGTAAAAAATCTATTATCAACCCGCACTTTTAAGATTGCGGGTTTTTTCGTTTTAAAATCACGGTAAAAATGACCGCACTTTGAGTGATAAAAGAAGGAAAACATTATGACAGATCGCGTTATTATTTTTGATACCACCTTGCGTGATGGTGAACAAGCGTTAAAAGCAAGCTTAACCGTTAAAGAGAAATTACAGATTGCTTTAGCACTTGAACGTCTCGGCGTGGATGTGATGGAAGTCGGTTTCCCGGTTTCTTCTCAAGGTGATTTTGAATCTGTTCAAACCATTGCACGCCATATCAAAAATAGTCGTGTTGCGGCACTTTCCCGTGCAGTAATTAAAGATATTGATGCTGCAGCTGAAGCCTTAAAAGTGGCAGAAGCGTTTCGTATCCATACATTTATTGCAGTTTCAGCATTACACGTTGAAGCCAAGTTAAAACGTACTTTTGACGATGTGGTTGAAATGGCGGTGGCAGCAGTAAAACATGCACGTAATTATACAGACGACGTAGAATTTTCTTGCGAAGATGCGGGCCGTACCGGTATCGACAATATTTGTCGTATTGTTGAAGCGGCAATTAATGCAGGTGCAACAACTGTAAATATTCCTGACACTGTTGGTTTCTGCTTACCTAATCAATTCGGCAATATTATTGCTGAAGTACGTAACCGCGTACCAAATATCGATAAAGCGGTGATTTCCGTACATTGCCACAATGACTTGGGTATGGCAACGGCTAACTCCTTAACCGCTGTACAAAATGGTGCACGTCAAATTGAATGTACTATCAATGGCATTGGTGAACGCGCAGGCAACACCTCTCTTGAAGAAGTGGTGATGGCAATGAAAGTTCGTCAAGAATTCATGGGCGTGGATACACGTATCAATACACAAGAAATCCACCGTGTTAGCCAAATGGTGAGCCAACTTTGTAATATGCCAATCCAACCGAATAAAGCGATTGTAGGTTCAAATGCTTTCGCTCATTCATCCGGTATTCACCAAGATGGTATGTTAAAAAACCAAAATACCTACGAAATCATGTCGCCAGAAACTATCGGCTTGAAGAAAGAGAAATTAAACTTAACCGCTCGTTCTGGTCGCGCAGCAGTAAAAGGCCACATGGCAGATATGGGCTACACCGAACAAGATTACGATTTAGACAAATTGTATGAAGCCTTCTTAAAATTGGCAGACAAAAAAGGCCAAGTGTTCGATTATGACTTAGAAGCTTTAGCGTTCATTGATATGCAACAAGGGGATGAAGATCGTTTAGTGTTAGATAAACTTTCTGCACACTCCACTAAAGAGTATCCAGCAACCGCGTTTGTTCAAGTGGAATTGGACGGTAAAAAATTAAGCACCTCTTCTATCGGTGGTAATGGTCCGGTTGATGCAGTTTACAATGCGATCTTGAATTTAACCGGCTTAGATATCAAAATGTCGCACTATAACTTAACTGCAAAAGGCGAAGGTGCTGAAGCCTTAGGTCAGGTGGATATCGTAAAATCTCCCCCCAGCCCCTCTTTACAAAAGAGGGGAGAAAATTAACCGCACTTTGGTGTGACTGAAATAGGAAAAACAATATGCAATCATACAACATCGCTGTTCTACCGGGAGACGGTATTGGTCCAGAAGTGATGGCAGAAGCCATTAAAGTATTAAACAAAGTCCAAGAAAAATTCGGTTTCAAACTTAACTTCAATGAATTTTATGTAGGTGGTGCCGCAATTGATCATTGTGGTTGCCCATTACCGGCTGAAACCTTAAAAGGTTGTGATGATGCTGATGCGATTTTGTTTGGCTCTGTAGGTGGCCCAAAATGGACAAATTTACCACCGGATCAACAACCAGAACGCGGTGCATTATTACCATTGCGCAAACATTTCAAATTATTCTGTAATCTTCGCCCTGCAACCCTTTATAAAGGACTAGAAAAATTCTGCCCATTACGTGCAGATATTGCAGCGAAAGGCTTTGATATGGTGGTTGTGCGTGAATTAACGGGCGGGATTTATTTCGGTCAGCCTAAAGGCCGTGAAGGCGAAGGTGCTCAAACTAAAGCATTCGATACCGAAGTTTATTACAAATATGAAATCGAACGCATTGCGCGTGCGGCTTTTGATGCGGCAATGAAACGTCGTAAACACGTGACTTCAGTGGATAAAGCGAACGTATTACAAGCTTCAATCTTATGGCGTGAAACCATCACTGAAGTGGCGAAAGACTACCCTGAAGTCACCTTAGATCACATTTATATCGACAACGCGACCATGCAATTAATCAAAGCGCCAGAGTCTTTCGATGTGCTCCTCTGCTCTAACATTTTCGGCGATATTATTTCTGATGAAGCGGCGATGATCACAGGTTCTATGGGGATGTTGCCATCTGCTAGCTTAAATGAAGAAGGTTTCGGCTTATATGAACCGGCTGGCGGTTCTGCTCCAGATATCGCAGGCAAAGGCATTGCCAACCCAATCGCACAAATTCTTTCTGCCGCGATGATGTTGCGTTACAGCTTCAACTTAAATGATGCCGCAGATGCGATTGAAAATGCGGTACAAAAAGTCTTAGCAAATGGTCACCGTACCGGTGATTTAGCTGATGATTCAGCCCCTGTTTCAACTGCAGAAATGGGTACGTTAATCGCTAACGCAATCTAATAAAAACAATTAAAGTGCGGTTTAAAACACTGTCAAATTTAACCGCACTTACTACTCTAACGAATTGAGAAAAATTATGGCAAAAACTCTTTACGAAAAATTATTCGATGCCCACGTGGTATACGAAGCTGAAGGCGAAACGCCGATTTTGTATATTAACCGTCATTTAATCCATGAAGTGACCAGCCCACAAGCCTTTGACGGTTTACGTGTTGCAGGCCGCCAAGTACGCCAAGTGAGCAAAACTTTCGGTACCATGGATCACAGTATTTCTACTCAAGTACGTGATGTGAACAAACTTGAAGGCCAAGCGAAAATTCAAGTATTGGAGCTCGCAAAAAACACAAAAGCGACCGGTATTCAATTATTCGACATGACCACCAAAGAACAAGGTATCGTACATGTGATGGGGCCGGAACAAGGCTTAACCTTACCGGGCATGACTATCGTTTGTGGTGACTCCCATACCGCCACTCACGGTGCATTCGGCGCTTTGGCATTTGGTATTGGTACATCTGAAGTAGAACACGTATTAGCCACACAAACCTTAAAACAAGCTCGTGCAAAAAATATGAAAATTGAAGTGCGAGGCAAAGTAGCTCCGGGTATTACCGCAAAAGATATTATTCTTGCCATTATCGGTAAAACCACCATGGCAGGCGGTACAGGCCATGTGGTGGAGTTCTGTGGCGAAGCCATTCGTGACCTTTCTATGGAAGGCCGTATGACAGTTTGTAATATGGCGATTGAAATGGGTGCCAAAGCAGGATTAATTGCACCGGATGAAACTACTTTCGAATACTTAAAAGGGCGTCCACATGCACCGAAAGGTAAAGATTGGGATGATGCAGTTGCTTATTGGAAAATCTTAAAATCCGATGATGATGCGAAATTTGACACGGTCATCACATTAGAAGCGAAAGATATTGCGCCACAGGTAACTTGGGGAACAAACCCAGGCCAAGTAATCGGTATCGATCAGCCAGTGCCAAACCCAGCAGAAATGACCGATCCCGTGACTCGTGCTTCAGCAGAAAAA
>JAGZXE010000083.1:0-5830 GCA_018378615.1 Parahaemophilus parainfluenzae | reverse complement strand
TTCCGTATGCGTGGTAAAGGGGTGAGCTCTACACGTAGCGGCTACGCAGGCGATCTCATTTGCCGCGTGGTGATTGAAACACCGGTAAACTTAAATAAAGAACAAAAAGAATTATTAGAAAAACTGGAAGAAAGTTTGAAAGGGCAAAAATCTCATAGCCCGAAATCTTCAAGCTTTTTAGACGGTGTGAAGAAATTCTTTGATAACTTAGGTAAGTAAGCCTAAACAGAAAGTGCGGTCAATTTTAAAACTATTTTGAAATTGACCGCACTTTTACTTTATACGACTGAAATAGCTTTTATTTGTACATAAACATCCATGCCTTGAGCAAAATGCAATTCGTTAAATGCCCATTTACTGATACTTGCCCAAACTTTATGTCCTTCCACCAACACCGCAATATCAATACGATTCTCTTGCGGAACAATTTGTACAATTTGCCCACGTAAGATATTACGAATGCTCGTTTGCTCTGGCTTGCTGAGGGTGAGTGACACATCGGAACTATAAATACAGACGCGTACTTTTTCATTCGCTTGATGATGTACTTCATTAATCCAAAGCTGTTGTTCGCCCAAAGAAAGAGCGGTCATTTTATAGGTTGGATTATGTAAATATACTGGCAACGCCAATACACTGCTCTGCTCCGATTCACCTTTCCAAGGGGCAAATAACGGACTGTTCCACACATTTTCTAAGGTGTCATAGGCTTTCACTTTGCCATTTTCCATCAGCACCACGCGATCTGCCAAACGTAATAATTCGTCCAAACTGTGCGTCACATATAAAATCGGCACATTAATTTCTTTGGATAGACTTTCTAAATATTGCATAAGCTCACGTTTACGAGGCACATCTAAAGCTGAAAGCGGTTCATCCATTAACAAAATATCAGGATCCGTTAATAAGGCTCGTCCAATCGCCACACGTTGTTTTTCGCCACCTGATAAAGTAAGCGGATAGCGTTTGAGTAACGGTTCGATACCAAGGAGCTGAACGATATAGTCAAAATCTTCACGGCTGACATGCTTCATGCCATAACGTAAATTGCCTTTGACATTGTAATGCGGAAATAAACGGGCATCTTGGAATACATAGCCAATTTTGCGCTGATGCACGGGGAGATTCTCACCGTTCTCCACATCCACCAAAGTGCGGTCATTTAAACGAATAAATCCCTGATCAGGATGAGTTAAACCACTCACTAAATTAATCAATGAGGTTTTACCCGAACCTGACAAACCAAAAATAGCTGTCACACCTTGAGTTGGCAACTGCAGATCCGCACGTAAGGTCAGGCGACCTAATTGTTGTTGTACATTAATGTGTAGCATCGCCTTGCCCCAATTTTTTCTGCATCCGTTTACTTAAGGCTTCGGAAAGCAATAAGGAAATTAATGAAAGGATCACTGCAAACAAGCAAAGTCGTGCAGTTTGTGCTTCTGCGCCCGGTGTTTGGATGAATGAATACATTGCTAAAGGAATGGTTTGGGTTTCCCCCGCAATATTAGATACGAAAGTAATGGTTGCACCAAATTCCCCTAAAGAGCGTGCAAAACCTAATACTAAACCCGCCAATACACCTGGGAGAGAAAGGGGTAACGTGATTGTAAAAAAGACTCGCCAAGGCGAAGCGCCAAGCGTTTGTGCGGCTTGCTCTAATTTAAAATCGATGCTTTCTAAGGAAAGACGAATCGCCCGCACGACCAATGGAAATGCCACCACCGCTGAAGCTAATACCGCTCCCTTCCAACTAAAGCCAAAGGATACACCAAACCATTGATATAAATACTTACCGATAAAACCGTTACGCCCCATGGCGACTAATAATAAATAACCAATTACCACCGGTGGTAACACCAAAGGTAGATGAATAATTCCTGTAACCAGAGACTTGCCGTAGAATTCCTTACGAGCCAGCAGCCAAGCGATAAAAATCGCAAAAGGCAAACTCCAAAGCATAGAACTCAATGCAACACTCATGCTTAAGTGAATCGCATCCCATTCCATCGGGCTTAATTGAAACCAAGAGAGCAAAATATTTCCTTGTGTATATGTCGATATGACGAAATTTCTTTAGAGATAACAAAAAGGACAGTTTCCTGTCCTTTCTTTATAAAGTCTGGCTCATTATTTCACAGAGAAACCATATTCAACAAATATTTTTTTCGCTGCGTTCGATTCTAAGTAATTGAGGAAATCACGGGTATCCGCATTGTCATGATCTTTTAAAATCGCAACTGGATATTCAACCGGTTTATAACTATCTTTCGGGAATACACCTACTGCTTTCACGTTTTTACTCACTTTTGCATCAGTGCTATACACGATACCATAAGGGGCTTCAGCGCGTTCAACTAAGGCTAACGCACCACGCACATCTTTCGCACGCGCTAATTTATCTTTGACTTGATCCCATAAATTCAATTTCGTTAATGATTCTTCTGCATATTGTCCTGCAGGAACATGCGCAGGATCACCCACGGACAAATAACTGTCTTTTAAGCCTTTAATCCATTCACCTTTAGCAATATCCACTGAATTAGCCGCACTTTTAGCCGGCGCAATTAACACCAATTCATTACCCGCTAATACTTTTTCAGTTTCTTTTACGGTGAGATTTTTATCTGATAAATATTTCATCCATTTGTTGCTAGCTGAAATAAATAAGTCTGCAGGTGCACCTTCTTCAACTTGTTTTGCAAGAGTAGAAGAAGAAGCAAAAGAGAAAACGACGGTATTATTTGGCTTTTCAGTTTGGTATTGATCCGCAATTTGTTGTAACGCATCAGTCATTGAAGCTGCTGCAAACACTGTCACTTTTGCTGATGCAGCAAAAGATACGCCCATGCCCGCAATTAAAAGTGCGGTTGCAAATTTAGTTAATTTCATTATTTATCTCCTATATAAATGAAACTATATATAAAAAAATATACTACGAGTAAATTATAACTTGAATTTTTAAATAAGCATACAGAAAAACTTAAAGATCAAGTAAAATAAACAGAATTGTGTATTAGGAGGAGATGATGAAACAAACTGAAATTTTACTGACGATCAAACTTCATCAAGAATTATTTATTGATCCAAAACGTGTTCGCCTCTTAAAAGAAATTAAAGAATGTGGCTCAATCAACCAAGCGGCCAAAAACGCCAAAGTGAGCTATAAAAGTGCTTGGGATCACCTTGAGGCAATGAATAAAATCAGCCCCAAACCGCTTTTGGAACGTAATATCGGTGGGAAAAATGGAGGCGGTACCTCATTAACAACTTATGCCGAACGTTTGCTACAGCTTTACGATTTACTCGAACAAACACAAGAGCACGCGTTCCATATTCTGCAAGATGAGACGATCCCACTAAACAGCCTCCTTTCAGCAACGGCAAAATTCTCCTTACAAAGTAGCGCGCGCAATCAATTTTTCGGTAAAGTGGCAAGCCAACATATTGTGTACTCCCGCTGTATTGTTGCAGTAAACATTCAGGATTTAGCTCATCCATTACATGTTTCAATCACAATGCGCAGCGCTGAGCGTCTCAGACTCATTACTGAAAAAGAAGTAATGGTCATGTTTAAAGCCCCTTGGGTGAAGATTAGCGCCACCCCATTAGAAGAAAAAAATAACCTTTTCCAAGCGACGATTCTTTCTATGCAGAATGAAGAAGCCATTTTGCAAATAAAGGACAGCTCAATTGAATTTTGTGCAAGTATTCATAGCAAAGATGGTTGGAAAGTGGGACAAGAAGTGTGGTTACACGTGGATCCAGAACAGATCATTTTAGCGACATTGAAGTAATCTCAGAAACAAAAAGTGCGGTCAAAATTAACCGCACTTTTTTTATTTTCGCTTATAACGCGATCTCATCAATCGAACGCCCAAAACTTGGTAAAAAGACCTGTAAAAAATAATCCATTTCTTGACTGTGCCATTGTTCCATTAAATTTTCTAAGCGTTTTTTCGCTGTTTTAAATTCATGGTTACCATGCTCTAATTCAAATTGAGCTTTAATATAGGCACAAATCAAATCTGCTTGTTTTACTATATGCTTTTCTTCAGGGCTAAATTGCTCGCTGTCTAAGTATGGCGCGAAACTATCTTGTAATTCTGTCGGAAGCAAACTAATTAAATGCAATTCTGCAGCCGCTTCAATGTCTTTGTAAGCATGAGTAATTTCAGAATTGAAATACTTAATTGGGGTTGGCAAATCACCCGTAAAAATTTCAGAAGTGTCATGATACATTGCCATCACCGCAATACGCTCAGGATTCACTTCCCCATCAAAAAATTGATTTTTAATAATCGCCAAGGCTTGTGCCACAAAGGCAACTTGCAGACTATGCTCTGCCAAGTTTTCCTTTTCAATATTACGCATCAATGACCAACGTTGAATTAAGCGAAGACGATCTAAACAGGCAAAAAAGTGACTGGTTTTAACTTCCACGATATATCCTTAGTTAGATGGTAACTCTTCAATAACTACAGGGAGATCAATCACTTTACCTAAGCGAGAAACAGTAACAATGACTTCTGTATTCGGTTTAGTATCACTAATAATTTGCATCATTTCACGAATAGATAAGTTATCTTGTTTATTTAAACGTAAAATCACATCACCCACTTGGATGCCTGCTTTCGCTGCCGGGCTATTGGCGGTCACGCCTGTAATCACAATACCACCATTAGAGTTAGCGGTGATTTCACTTTGTACCCCAAAATAACCACGAATCACGCGACCATCGCGAATAATTTTATACAACACATCATTGGCAATGCTGATCGGAATCGCAAAATTTAACCCTTCTGCAATTTCATTGGCTGTTTTACCAATACTTAACGTGCTGATCCCCACTAATTCTCCAGCTGAGTTAATCAATGCGCCACCAGAGTTACCACGGTTAATTGATGCATCTGTTTGAATAAAGTTTTGACGACCTAAAGAATCGCCTACGGCACTACGCCCTACCGCACTGATAATCCCTTGTGACACACTTTGACCAAGGTTATATGGATTACCAATAGCCAAAGCTATATCACCAACTCGTACTTGGCGTTCTTTATTTTGTGGAATTGTAGAAAGATTGGTTGCTTTAATTTTTAATACCGCAAGATCCGTTAAATTGTCTGAGCCAATTAAATTCGCTTCATAAATATTGCCGTTTTGCAGTGCCACCACAATTTGATCGGCATTTTGAATAACGTGTTTATTGGTAAGGATATAACCGTCTTTGGTCATAATCACGCCAGAACCCAAGTTATTTACCTGTAATTGATCGCTGTCATTAATGCTGGCAGAAGAAAAAGATCGGTTGTACACATTCACCACAGCAGGAGAAGCAATTCTCACGGCACTGTTGAACGAAACGATATCATCAGCAGAGAAAAGGCTGCTGTTATTGAGCTTAGGAACGGCAAATAAAATAACACCTGCCGCAGCAAGCCCCCAAAGGGCGGAGTGGAAAAGTTTTTTAAACATTTTTTATTCTTTTATTAATAAGTTAGGTAAATAACTGAGCTTTAAATCATCCCCAATTCTTTCACATTCTTGCAATTGCCACAATGGAGCATCAGCAAGTTTTTCTAAATGTGGAAGTTGGCATAATCCTCGAGCTTTATCCCCCAAGAGTTTTGGGGCGACATAAATGATTAATTCATCTACGGCATGTTGTTCAATAAGGCTTCCCGCTAAATTGGCGCCGGCTTCAACCCAAACGGAATTCACTTGTCGCTTGCCTAATTCTGTCATCAATAGATCAAAATCATAGTTTTCTGGCAGTAGAATTTGCTCACAGAAATCAGGGAATACAGACATATCTCGTGGAATTGAACCC
>JAGZXE010000082.1:0-11585 GCA_018378615.1 Parahaemophilus parainfluenzae | reverse complement strand
CTTGCGGCAAATGAAGTGCTTGATCAATTATGCCGATCATTAGCCGCACCTCGTCGTCATACATCCGTTATTCGTGATATTTGGATGTTGCAATTACAATTGCTTAAACGCACGGGTTCTCACCCTGCTCGCACGATGGAACATCAAAAATTCCGTGCAGCCTTTGATTTATTGGCGATGCGTGCTGAAGTGGAAGGCGGTGAAACCGTTGAACTCGCAAAATGGTGGCATGAGTACCAACTCAGTAATCAAGAACAGCGCCGTCAGTTAGTTCAAGAGCAACAAAAATTGCATCCTGCACCAAAGAAAAAATATTATCGCAGACGTAAACCTAAGGCGGCTAACTAATGGTTCAAGTGTATATCGCCCTTGGCAGCAATTTAAATATGCCTACAGAACAATTAAATTCGGCATTAGAGGCAATTTCTGCGCTACCTAATACCGAATTAAAATCGGTGAGCGGATTTTATCAAAGCAAACCATTAGGCCCGCAGGATCAACCGGATTATGTAAATGCAGTGGCGATGATCGAAACCACTCGCCCACCTTTAGCTTTACTCGATGAATTGCAACGTATCGAAAATGAACAAGGTCGCGTGCGTTTACGTCGTTGGGGTGAACGTACACTGGATTTGGATATTCTGCTTTACGGCGATCAAATCATTCAAAATGAACGCTTAACGGTGCCTCATTACGATATGAAAAACCGCGAATTTGTGATTGTGCCGCTTAATGATATCGCACAAGATTTGGTTTTACCGGAAGGCGAAAAAGTCGCAGATTTGGTGAAAGCCTTTGAAAATCATCAAATGCATAAAATCAAAAACAGCGAGAAAATTGACCGCACTTAACTCAAAACAAAAGGGCTGATATTCACTATCAGCCCTTCTTTTTTACCTATCAAGCTAGGCGGCAACGGAAACAAAGATTTCTGTGCCGATAATCACACAAATAAAACCAACCAACATTGGGACAGACATACGTTTTACGATCTCAAATGGTGAGATTTTTCCCATACCGGATACCGCCACAACCACACCAGAAACTGGTGATAAACCACGACCTAAGTTAGAGGCTTGTAACATTGGAATGGTTAAGAACGCGGGGTTGACGCCCATTTGAGTGGCTAGTTTTGGAATTAATTCTGCAAAAGCATAGAACGCCGCATTACCTGAACCTGTCGCCATGGTGGCTAAAATGGTAATCACTGCAAGCACTAACATCATAAAGAACGCTGAACCACCGAATGATTGTGCAGAAGCAATTAAATTAGTGATAAAGCCGATAGTACTTAAACTTTGCGCAAATACACCCGCCGCCACTAAAAGCATTACCACGCCCGCAAAGGCATCTGCCATACCGCGATATGCCACAATGAGATTATCGAAGGTTTGTTTTGCGTTAAAGCTACGTAAAAAATCTACCGCAGCAGTAATGATAAAGCAAAGCACCATCACGGTAATGATGTGTAAATTTGGTAAGCCCCATTTACCGTCAAAAATCAACACGCCAATAATGGGTAATAATGGCAAAATCGCATAGTAGTTTGGTGCAGTGGTTTTAATTTCATCTGCATTCAAACGTTCTACTTGTACGCCTTCTTTTTTATCCAAATAACGCTGCCAGAAGAAGTGTGCTACAGCAATCCCTAAAATCGCAAAAATCGAAACCGGCAATGCGGTGCTAAATGCAAACTCACCTAAAGGAATTTTGGAAATTTCAGCAGAAAGTACCACGTCACCTGAAGTTGGGGAAAGGATAATGGAAATCGGCGATGCACAAATTGCCGCTGCTGCCCCACGAGAAATCCCCACGTTTACCATGACAGGGAATAATGTCGCCATTAATAACACACCCAAGCCTGTTGCAGATGACACAGCAAAAGACATCAAACATGCGAGAAAGTAAGCAAACACCATTAAAATATAAGCTGAACGGATATTTTTCAGTGGTTTTGACACCAATTTCACCACCACATCATTCGCGCCAAGATGGGTCATGTACACAGAGAAACCACATAACACCATAATCATCAAGCCTAAGCCGCCGCCACGATTACCGAGTAGATATTTCACATATTCTAAAATATCAAAATAGGTGGAACCGGTGCTTTTCACGCCTTCCGGTAAAATCGAATGTCCCATCAGCACTGAAATGAATAACAAGACCAAGCCACCGAACATCAATACGCCGGTCGCTGAATAGCCTTTCACGATATAATATGCCACCAAAACAATGGCAATCAAACCTATTATCAGATCCATAATTTACCTCTTTATTAAAATAATAATATCAGCAAGATAGCGATTGAATTGGCAGTTGTAAATTAGTTCAATACGAAAATTTGAGGTAGATCACAAAAAGAGTTTTGGGGAGAAAGTGCGGTTGGTTTTGGAGGTGTTTTTTAAAGCTAGAAATATTTGAGACAAAACCTACTGAGTTTTCAAATAAGCTTGCCGACGACTTTGTTGGTAAGAACGTCGGCTATTCTGAACTATAAATAATTTAACTAAAAACCCGTTCAAAAGGCATTAATAATCTTAATGAAATTATGATTTATTTCTAAATGGATTCTTAGACAAACATACATCTTGGTCATTATTCAATAATCTGATAAAAAAATCTTCATATTTATAAGCACCTGATGATAAATAAATCTTATGTAAATAATCATTTATTTTATATTCATATTCTATATACATAAACTTATTATCAATAGTTTTTATACTTTTATTTTTTAGATCTGTGAGATATATAATTCTACATTCTTGCTCATCTTCAAAGGCGGCATGTTTCACTAAGAAAGTAATTGGAAGTAATAAAAAGTTTATTACTTCATCTTTACACTTGGCATCATCAAAAGACAATTCCTTTATAAACCTTGATATTTTATTAAGATTTTCAATTACTTTACTATTCTTTTCTTCAATGTAATCTAAATAATTTTTGATATCACCTGACTTACCATCTCTATAAAATGTTATGTTCCCTCTATGAGCAATATTTATATACTTATCCTTTGAATCTGGATCTATATATATACATCGATATAAAGGAAGTTTTTCTATGAACTTTTTATCTTCTATGGATTTATCCTCTATATTTCCTATAAAATTAATACGATTATTTTGATTATTAAAAAAACCATTATTAAACACAATACTAACGCCTGAGGCCTCGAGATTATTCTCTTTTCCATATAATCTAAATTGATTCAAGCTGTCATGGTTAAATGTAAAGCAAGATATGAGTATGAGACTATGTTTACTCTCCAATGTTGAAGATATATCAAGATATTCTTTTAAGATCTTACCTTCTTTCGGATCGTTTACATTTTTCACTGTATTCAATCGTAGATAGGAACCATTTTTATCCAATAAGTTAAACGCAACAGAAGGGCTTGTATAATGAGCGACATATTTTTCATAACCAAATTTATCATCCTCAATCTTAAGGATTGACAAAATATCTGTTACACAACGGTATATGGAGTTTATTGTTTCTTTATTATTAGAATTTTCCATACAAAATAGCTCTTTCTTAGTCTCATAGTAAAAATATTTTTTAGAACTATTAAAGTATTCATAACTTTTCTCACTATTTTCTAAGTAATCTCTAGTTATCACTCCTAAAAAGTACTGCGCTTTGTAATATAAAAAATCTTTTATATTATCTTTGTTAATCTTATTTAAATACTCAATTGCTTTATCAAAATCCTTCTTCCCTTTAAAAATATCCCCTAATAAATACATAGACCTACTATATATATATTTATATTTCTCATTAATTTTCTTTAAATAACTTATTGCATCATCATTAGCTAATTCAAACCAAGATATACACCCCAAGTGATAACTTGCATATGAAAAAACCAATTCACTATCCTCTTCTTTTATTTCTAAATAAATACTTTTAGCCTTTTCATATTCCCCTTTTTTCCTATATTGGTTAGCTAATTTAAAACAAGCTTTAGCAAAATTTTTTGGAGTTGAATTATCTCTTTTTAGAGATTCTAATTCTTCATTCAAACACATTAAATCATATCCTTATATATTATTAATCAAATTCAAAATCCGCTTATCCGACACCTGATACTTCGTGCCTAATTGCTGCGCAAATAAACTCACACGCAATTCTTCAATCATATAGCGAATTTCTGCAATTTCATCAGAAATTGGTTTAGATTTCGGCAGTTTAGCGAGCAATTGTTGGTAAGCTTGTTGTACTTGTTCCACGCGTAGCATCGCAGCACGATCGCGATTTACATCTTGAGCCAACTTATCAATGCGTTTATCAACGGCTTGCAGATAACGCTGTAAATCTGGTAGGCGATCATAACCGCTCTTTTGCACAAAACCTGGATAAATCAGCCCGCTTAATTGCGCCTTAATATCAGAAAAGGCAAAGGCCATGGTGAAATCCATTTTACCTTTTAAACGTTGGTTTAAGGCGTGATTGAGAGAGAGGATTTGTTCCACTTTCTGCGCAATATCCACGGTCACTTCGTTAAGGTTTTCTCGAACGAAATCACGCAATTTTTCAAAGCCGGCTTCATCCCACACAAACCCGCCAAAATCGGTAATCAGTTTATCCACCGCACAAGCAATACAGTCGTCAATCAAATCCAACACACGACCGAACGGGGTAAAATACAGACCCAATTTAGCCTTATTCGGCAATTTTTCATGCAGATATTTAATCGGTGACGGTACATTGAGTAACAACAATCGACGCAAACCTTGTTGCATTGCTACTGCTTGCTCAAATTCTGTTTCAAACAGTTTGATACCTACGGCATCTTTTTCATCTACAATGGCCGGAAACGCTTTGACGCTAAAACCACGTTGTTTTTGTTCGTAACATTGTGGTAAATCTGCAAAGCTCCAAATATGCAACCCGCTTTGTTCAATACCATAATCTGCCACTGCAGAAATACTTTCCTGCACACGATCTTTTAAGTTGAATTTCAGCTCATCCAAATTCATGGATTCGGCAATTTTCTTGCCGTTTTCATCCACCACACGGAAAGTCATTTTCAGATGGCTTGGAATTTGTTCCCAATTCCAATGTTCCGCTTCTACGGTGACGCCAGTCATACGACGCAATTCATAAATCAGCGTATCTAATAATGGCTTTTCCAACGGCACCGCACGACTTAAAAAAGCTTGAGCATAATTAGGTGCCGGCACGAAATTACGACGATAAGATTTCGGCAGAGATTTAATCAGTGCAATCACTAATTCTTCACGCAAACCTGGAATTTGCCAGTCAAAACCTGTCATTTCCACTTGATTGAGCAACGGCAACGGGATATGCACGGTCACGCCATCTGCATCGGTACCTGGTTCAAATTGATAAGTTAATTTGAGTTTCAAATTGCCTTGATGCCAGAAATTAGGGAAATCGAGCTTGCTCACTTGTTCCGCATCATCATTAATCAAGAATGAACGTTCAAAATTAAGCAATTCAGGATCTTTTTGCTGCGCCTTTTTCCACCACGTATCAAAATGTTTTTGAGAGACCACTTCCGTGCCAATACGTTGATCGTAAAATTCAAAAAGCGTGCGATCATCCACCAAAATATCGCGTCGGGAATAGGATTTTTTAATTAAATGCTCGGCAAGTGGCTCGATCCATTCTGGCTCGATTTCCGCCACCATACGCCCCCAAAGTTTGGAGGTTTCCACTAACTCTGCCGCCATCACCCATTTCGGTTGTTTTTTGAAAAGTACAGAATTGGGGAAAATTGCAAAATGGGCATTACGCGCGCCAAGATATTGTTGTTTCTCTGCTTCTTTTAAACCGATATGAGAAAGCAAACCGCTTAAAAGTGCGGTATGAATTTGCTGATATTCTGCTTTTTCGGAATTAATCGGCAAGCCCATTTCACGGACGGTTAAACGAATTTGATGATAAATATCCTGCCATTCGCGAATACGTAAATAATTTAAGAAATCCTTTTGGCATTGGCGGCGGAATTGGTTTTTACTCAATTCTTTTTGTTGTTCTTGTAGATAACGCCAAAGATTGAGGAAAGCCAAGAAATCTGATTTTTTATCAGCAAAACGACGATGTTTTTCATCGGAAGCTTGCTGTTTTTCTTGTGGACGCTCGCGCGGATCTTGAATGGATAACGCGGCAACAATAATCATCACTTCATGCAGCGCACCTTGTGAGACAGCACTCAACAACATTTTCGCTAAACGTGGATCCACAGGGAGTTGAGCTAATTGACGGCCTACTGCCGTTAATTGACGTTTCTCGCCTGATTTGGTGCGAACCATTTCAAACGCACCCAATTCTTCCAACAGTTTTATACCATCTTGAATATGGCGTTTATCTGGCGCATCCACAAATGGGAAAGCTTCAATATCATCCAAGCCCAATGCTGTCATTTGCAAAATAACGGAGGCTAAATTGGTGCGTAAAATTTCAGGATCGGTAAATTCAGGACGAGAATTAAAATCCTCTTCCAAATATAAACGAATACAAATCCCTTCACTTACACGACCACAACGACCTTTACGCTGATTAGCAGATGCCTGTGAAATGGGTTCAATCGGTAAACGTTGTACTTTGGTGCGATAGCTATAACGGGAAATTCGCGCAGTACCTGGGTCAATCACATATTTAATGCCTGGCACGGTCAATGAAGTTTCCGCAACGTTGGTCGCCAACACGATGCGATTTAATCCGCTCGGATGGAAAATTTTATTTTGTTCTTGCGCAGACAAGCGAGCAAAGAGCGGTAGAATTTCCGTGTGTTTTAGATTTTGTTTTTGTAAGGCTTCAGCGGTATCGCGAATTTCCCGCTCGCCGTTCATAAAGATCAAAATATCGCCGCGACCTTCCGCTTGCAGTTCATCTACCGCGTTAAGAATGCCTTGTAGCTGATCTTGTTCGTCTTCTTCCACTACGGGACGATAACGCACTTCAACAGGATAGGTTCTGCCCGAGACTTCAATAATCGGGGCATTGTTAAAGTGTTTAGAAAAACGTTCCACATCAATAGTCGCGGATGTGATGATAAGTTTTAAATCACGACGACGCGGTAAAAGCTGTTTCAGATAACCGAGAATAAAATCGTTATTTAGGCTACGTTCGTGGGCTTCATCGATAATCAAACAAGAATATTGATTGAGAAAACGATCGTTTTGGATTTCTGCTAACAGGATCCCATCGGTCATCAACTTGATTTGTGTATCATCACTGATTTGATCGTTAAAACGAACCTTATAACCAACTAAACCGCCAAGCTCCGTTTCCAGTTCTTCCGCAATACGCGCCGCCACCGAACGAGCAGCAATACGGCGTGGTTGAGTATGACCAATCATGCCCAAATTGCCGAAACCTAATTCCAAACACATTTTCGGCAATTGGGTAGTTTTACCTGAACCGGTTTCCCCTGCCACCACAATGACCTGATGTTCAGAAAGCAGTTTTTGAATTTCTACTTTACGTTGACTAACGGGCAAACTCTCTGGAAAAACAATCGGATTTTGCAGTATCGGATTTAATTCACGTTTGACTGATTTGTTCTTCATACTGATTTACTTTTAAAACCACCGTAAGCCAAGCAAAGCCAACCAATTAAAAATAACGTACCGCCAATCGGTGTCACCCAAACGAGGAATTTGCCTGCCCCAAGCGCAAGCGCATAAAGGCTGCCACTAAAAAGAAGGATGCCATACGCCCAAGCCCCTGCTGCGAAATTAGCCATTTTATTTGTAACCAATGCTTCACGGCATAATTGCAAAATGCCAATCGCTAAAATCGCAATGGTGTGAAACATTTGATATTTTACACCCGTTTCAATCCAGGCTAATTCTTTAGGTTCTAAAACCTTGCTTAATCCATGTGCCGCAAAAGCACCAATCGCCACACACAAAAAACCACTCAATCCCGCGATAAATAACCATTTGTTTTTCATTTAAAATTTTCCTATTAATACCGCTAAAATCCCTGCAGCGATGAGAGGCCCCACCGGAATACCGCCTAAGAAAGACACACCAATAATCGTACCAATTAATAATCCTGTCACCAAAACAGGTTGTTCACTCATTAATGGCACCCCTTTCCCCGCAAGCCATGCGACGAATACCCCTGTTAAAATAGAAACGCCCATTTTCCAGTTTAAAAATGAACTGAGATCGGGCAGTTGGATTTTTCCCGACACTAACGGTGCTAGGACACCAATCGTTAAGATGATGATCCCAATTTTGACACCGTATTGTTCGAGTATGGGAATGTATTTGGATAATAAGGTTTGCTGCATGATTAACAGCACGGCGGCTGAGATAGTAATCGCACTATTTTCGCTAATTAAACCTAAAACAATTAAGAAAACCAATAACAACGCGACCATATTGAATTGTAATGTCATAATACCTCTAAAGTGCGGTCAAAAAACTGACCATTTTTATGCGTGTAAAGTTTTTGTAAATTATACCAATTTCTTGCTTTTCTGTGTTTTTTATTTAGTGAAAAAAAGCTAGAATACAAGTCAACTTTCTTCTCATACTCCCTGTTTTTACTAAGGTTTTTTGCCCTATGTCGAATGTCGTCAGCCCTGAATTAATTAAAACTGTAGTCCTGCTTGCTACCAGTGTCACTATCGTGCCGCTTTTTAAGCGTATTGGCTTAGGTAGCGTGTTGGGTTATTTAGTGGCTGGCTGTTTAATTGGTCCTTCCGTTTTCGGCGTAGTGAAAGATGCCGAATCGATTCTGCATATGGCTGAACTTGGTGTGGTGATGTTCTTATTCATCATCGGTTTAGAGATGCATCCAGAACGTTTATGGGCCATGCGAAAAGCGATCTTCGGACGGGGCTTTCTACAAGTCGGGCTATGTGGTGTTCTGCTTACCTTTGCTGGTATCTATATTTTAAATCTTCCTAAAGAAGTCGCATTTATTGCGGGGATGGGCTTTACCCTTTCTTCCACCGCTATTGTGATGCAGGTATTAGAAGAACGCGGGATTACGAATACACCAAAAGGCCAACGAGTTATTTCTACCTTAATTTTTGAAGATTTATCCATTGTGCCATTATTGGCTTCTATTGCCTTTTTAACGCCTGAAACCAAACATATTGAACATCAAACCAACTGGACATCTATTGCTATTGCACTCGGCGCCGTTGTCGGTTTAGTCGTTGCGGGTAAATGGTTAATGAACCCAATTTTCCGTTTGATTTCCAAAGCGCATATTCGTGAAATGATGACGGCTGCTGCTTTACTTGTTGTATTAGGTGCGGCATTAGCGATGGAAGCGAGCGGCCTTTCAATGGCGATGGGCGCATTCGTTGCGGGTGTAATGCTTTCAGAATCCGCATTCCGCCACCAATTAGAAGCCGATATTGAACCATTCCGTGGTTTATTGCTCGGTCTCTTCTTTATGGGCGTGGGAATGTCGCTTGACCTCAGTTTAGTCTTCAATGATGCGGTTTGGTTGTTAGGTATCGTATGCCTTTACATCGTCGGCAAAGCCTTAGCCGTTTATACCGTAGCGCGTATTACGAAACTAGACCGTACCGAATCTGTTGGCCGAATGACCATTATGGCGCACGGTGGTGAATTTGCATTCGTACTCTTCTCTGCTGCAACTACGGCAGGTGTAATGACAAAAGATCAAAATGCAACTTTTACTGCAGCTGTCATTATTTCGATGCTATTCTCTCCATTGATTGGTTTATTGATGCGTAAAATCAACCAACGTAAATCAGCAAATCAAGAGGAAAGAGTCGATACCAGCGATCTTGATCCTATTGTGGATTTAGAAGATAGCGTACTCGTGATTGGTTTTGGTCGTTTCAGTCAAATCGTCTGTCAATCGCTTCTTGTTACAACAGTAAGCCTGATTAAACGAGACGTAGACTTTATTGTACGTGAAACCTTTGAGTCTGCACTTACGCTCAGCCATGCAACATTAATGCAATTAGGTATCAATAAAATTGAAGCGGATGAAGTGATTGCAGAAGTTCGTTACTTAGATCAAGAACGATTGAATGAAGAAGTTTTGCATGGTTTTTCTACGGACATCATCCGAAAATATTGGATGCCGAAACCTTTCATTAAACCACATTCTGATGCTGAAGCACTAAACGAAGAAACGGCTGAGATTTTAGAAAAAGAAGATGACACCAATGACGAAGCAGCGGTTGAAACCCTTCTTCATGATGATTCTGAAGCCGAAAAACAAAAAGAAGTCGAATAATAAAAAAGCCCGATAAATCATTATCGGGCTTTTTGTTAGGCTTTCATTGTTACAATCCAGCAATTGTGGATTTGTTTATTACGCTCAAAATCAAGTGGTAAGGTTTTCGCTGAAATTTCGACCGCACTTAATCCCAATTCATCTAACGCCTCAAAATCCATTTTAAAACCTCGTTTATTGTTCGAGAACACGATGGTGCCGTTAGGACGTAAAATACGCTTAAGATTACACATTAATTTGATGTGGTCACGTTGAACATCCCAACTGTCTTCCATACGTTTAGAATTCGAGAATGTTGGCGGATCCACGAAAATCAAATCAAACTGGCGATCACATTTCTCTAACCACTGCAAACAATCTGCCTGAATGAGCTTGTGCTGCTTGCCTTCAATATCATTTAAAATCAGGTTTTGCTCTGCCCAGTTTAAATAGGTGTTTGACATATCCACGGTTGTTGTCGATTTTGCCCCACCTAATGCAGCATGCACTGTTGCGGAACCGGTATAAGCAAAAAGATTGAGGAAATCTTTACCTTTTGCCATTTCACCAACCATTTTACGGGTTAAACGATGATCTAAGAATAATCCTGTATCCAAGTAATCCGTTAGATTCACCCAAAGTTGTGCACCGTATTCATTCACATAGAAATATTCGCCTTTATTGGCCAATTTTTCATATTGATTGGTGCCTTTTTGTTTTTGACGGACCTTCAAAATCAGTTTATTGGTTTCAATACCAGTGACTTGTAAGGTTGCAGTCACTGAATCCAATAAACGTTGACGCGCTTTGTTTTCATCAATATTTTTCGGTGCGGCATACTCTTGCACCACAATATGATCGCCATAACGATCCACCGCTACGTTATATTCCGGTAAATCAGCATCATATAAACGATACGCATCAAGGCCTTGCTGTTTCGCCCATTTTTCAATTTTCTTGATATTTTTCTGTAAGCGATTCGCAAAATCCACCGCTACCGTTGAAGTGCGGTCAAATTCAAGCGGATTTTCAACCGCACTTTCTTTGCGTTCTGAAATTTGATAATTCTTCTGAACACAATCTAACGGACCGTTTTTCGCTTTAAATTGACGATGAGAACGCATACGCAAGCAATCAAGCAAGGTAGATTCACTACTGAAAATTGACGCATTCCAACCACCAAATTCATTTTTAAGGCGTTGTCCGAATACCGAATATAACGCAATCAAAGCAGGAGTTGTACCCAAACGCTCACCATAAGGCGGGTTACAAATCACCGTTCCCACTTCATCTGGACTTGGATTTTTTAATGCGGCGACATCACCTTGTTTCCACTGAATTAAGTGTGCTACGCCTGCATTTTGTGCATTCTTTTGCGCTTTTTTCAGTACGCG
>JAGZXE010000081.1:0-11696 GCA_018378615.1 Parahaemophilus parainfluenzae | reverse complement strand
GCGGCGAGGATTTGTTGGGGTTGAACGGTTAATTCTGCCGCAATAATTTGGCTAATTTGTTGATTTAACATTGTCATACTTCTTTGTTATTAAAGGATTCGATAAAAACGGGAATAGAATACTGGTTTTAGACAACAGGCTCAAATATAATTCAAAAAAATTTCTTTTATTTTCATTATGGCAAAATCAAATTACATTACTCGTCAAGGCTGGCTTGCCCTTGACCAAGAACTTAAATTTTTGTGGAAAGAAGAACGCCCTAAAGTTACCCAAGCGGTTTCAGATGCTGCCGCACTTGGTGACCGCAGTGAAAACGCAGAATATATTTACGGTAAACGTCGTTTACGTGAAATTGATCGCCGTGTGCGTTTCCTTTCCAAACGATTAGAAGTGTTACAAATCGTGGATTACCACCCGAAACAAGAAGGCAAAGTGTTTTTCGGTGCGTGGGTTGAGCTAGAAGATGAAGAAGGTGAAGTGAAGCAATATCGCCTTGTTGGCTGCGATGAATTCGATCCCGCTAAAAACTGGATCTCCATTGATTCTCCCGTCGCACGTGCTTTAATCGGGAAAGGCGTTGATGACGAAATTCATGTTGAGACACCCTCTGGTAAAGTGGTGCTCTATGTGAACCGAATTTGGTATGAGAAATAGTTAATCATAAAAACAAAAGAGCGGTCAAAATTGACCGCTCTTTTTTCAAGCATTTAGAGATTAGAATGTCATACCAAAACGAATGCCTAAACCTTTTTGACGACCAGCATAGCCTTGTAAGGTTGTATTAAATTGTTTACCTGCAAGTTTATAATCTACCCCAGTTTCCGCAATAGTTGTACCACCTTTCATTGTTGGCGTTGGTAATGCATAACCTTGGTATTGTGCACGTACATCACCATTCCACTCACGTTCATAAGCCACACCAAAGTGCATACCTAAATTGTTTAAATTATGGTTATACTGCACACCCACGCGACCACGTTTAGAGCGAACTGATGAGAAATGGTAGGTTTCACCAGAACTTAACTTCGCTTCATCACCTGAAGTATGTGAATAAAAATATTTCACATAAGTGTCTAAGGAGTTATTCTCACCTAACTGCCACACTTTACCAAAACCGACATGGCTAGCAAGGTAATTTGCATTGCTCTTATATCTTACACCTGTACCATTTGCGTGAACGAAGTCATCACTACGATAATCATTCCATACGTGTCCTGCACGTAAACTTACTTGTGCATATAAGCCATTATTCCATAAGTAATTGCTAAATACATTTGCACCAAGATTCCATGCTTTGCCTTTACCTTTTGTGCCATCATCTAAATGAGTTGTATAATGACTATAGCCATATTCAGCCGCTACACCGTATAACCAATTGCCAGAAACACTCGGTTTATTCCAAGCATAGCCAGCATCCAATGTAACCCCTTTCAAGTTAACATAACTTCCAGTCGTAATATCACGATCAGTTGCACCAGCCTGAACAAACCCGCTTTCATTTGCACCAGTTTGGTTTAAATTAGCGTCTTGATACAACGAATTCAAACCTCCAGCAAGATAACTTGCCCCATTATTAACTAACGCAGGTGCAACTAAACGACCTTGTACTAATGATTTAGTTTTTGGATTTACTGTTGTAATTGGTGCTGTATCTGTATTCACCACTGGATTATTTATTGTTGCCGTTGTATTGGTATTTACAACCGGTTTAGATGCTGTTTCCGTTGAATTAGTATTCACAACCGGTTTAGTTGCTGTTTCCGTTGTATTGGTATTCACAACTGGTTTAGTTGGAGTTCCCGTTGTATTGTTATTCTCAACCGGTTTAGTGGTTGCATCTGTAACTGGCGTAGTATTTTGTTGATTATTACGTTTAAAGGTAAGATCTAGATTTTTATTGTCTTCTGTCAGCGCAATACTCGCTAAATCATGTGTTAAAGTAATGCCTTGATACACATTTCCTTTACCACTCCAGTATAATCCGTCTTTAGCTTTAATTAAATGAACCACATCGCCAGAATGTAAATTCGCATTGCCTGGCACATAAGCATTCATTGTTGTATTACCTAGATCAAGATACAACGTAGAAAGATTTAGAGCCGTATCATTATGACGAACATTTTCAGGTAAATAGAAATTGATGGTATCAAAATTTAACACTTCTTCAGCTGTCAGTTTATTCATTTCAATACCTTCTCTGGCGGTACCTAAATTAAGCACATTACCTTTCGAGTTAGAAGCTGTACCACCTACAATATTTTTATCTACCGTTCCAGCAAAAAGCGTCACGCTATTGTTATTCGCTTCGTTTAGAGCTCCACCGCCACCAACGCCACCAACATGGAAACCTCTATGCAATACCACAGTATTATTGTTTGCATTTGTTAATGCATCACCACCAATAACAATCCCTGCTACTTTAGCATTCTCACCTAGCACTACGGTGTTATTATGAGCATTTCCCTCTCCTACAATTGCAGAATAAGCATTACCACCTTTTACCAAGTCAGCCACTAAATTTTTGCCAACTTGAACTGTGTTATTTGATACATTACCAGATGCAGAACGCGCACCATAAATCTGGTTAGTTACTGCGTCTGTTCCAATCGTTACAGAATTATTGGTAACAGTTGAACTTTCCCATCCGTCAGCACCCGTTACAAATACGGTATGACTACGATTGCCTATGGTTACTCGGTTATCATTAGCCACATTATTTTTACTAAAGACCGCATGAGCAACACCACCATAGACCATTCCTATTTGGGCATCATCACCAATATGTACAATATTTGAGTTCGCCTCTTGGCTCATAAAATCAGACTTCACAGAAGCCCCGCCCCCCTCAACAATACCAGCATTAGTGAGAGAAACTTCACGACCAACTTTAACACCATTACCAATAATGACTTCATTAAAAGAAGAAGTTTTTCCTCCGCTACCACCACTTACCGAAGAAGTGATATTAGAAAGGTCACCAATATGCACACTATTACTCGATGCACTCACGTTATTCGCAACTGCTTTATTGTCAGAGCCCCCAAAGCCGCCAATCACACTACCAATAACAGTGGTATTTGTACCAATACGAACAGCATTAAAATCTGAATGAGATTCTATGGATGTGCCGCCCCAAACACCACCTCCATTTCTGCCCGTACCGATTTGAACATTATTCCCAATTACTACTTCATTATGATTCGCTTCTTTTTTGCTCGTAAAACCACCATTAACACTTGATGTCACATTCGCACCATGCGCTATATTTACACGGTTATTATTTGCGGTGCCATCTGCATATCCACCAAAAACAGCACCGTCATTTTTTTGATTTAAACCAACTGAAGCAGAACAACCATTTGCGTTTTCAGCCTTAATAAGGGAAGTGTTGTGACAACCGTAGAGATCTTCGGCTTGAGCTGATGTGGAAAATATCCCCATAAGGATACAAGTTAGAGCGGTTAATTTAACCTTTAATGCCCCACCACCCAAAGAGGTGTTTTTGTTTTGAATATGCATAGTTCACCTTAAATATGAAGTTAATAAAATACCGTTATATAAAGCCAGTCATTGAGTACTACATTCACTAGAATTAAAAAACGAATAATAAACAAGACAATCACTAAAAATATCTCACAGAATACTTTATCAAATCAGTCAGACTTTATCAACATAAAAAAGAAAAGATAGAGACAAAATAGAAATAAAAATCAAGAAAACCCAAAGAAAAAATAAAATACCTCAATAAAACAATAATTAATAAGAATAATAAAAGTTAAAAATTATCTCTAATACATAATCAAAATAACAAAATATATTTCCTTACTATCTTTAAGGAAATAAATCAAATAAGATTTATGCATAATAAACTTAAGAAAGTTGGTCCAAAAACAAGAGCGGTCAAAATTGACCGCCCTTTTTTATTCTATCAATCGGATAAATTATGCTTTATCACCAATTAATACAGACTCTAACGCAATTTCAATCATATCATTGAAGGTTAATTGACGTTCTTCTGCAGTAGTTTGTTCGTGTGTACGAATATGGTCTGAAACGGTACAGATACAAAGTGCTTTTGCACCATATTCTGCTGCCACGCCATAGATACCAGCCGCTTCCATTTCTACGCCTAAGATGCCGTATTTTTCCATCACATCAAACATTTCGAAATCTGGCGTGTAGAATAGGTCTGCAGAGAAAAGATTCCCTACGCGAACAGGCTTACCTTTTTCTTTCGCGGCTTGAACCGCTGCTTGTGCCATATCAAAATCAGCAATTGCAGCAAAATCATTATCTTTGAAACGGATACGGTTTACTTTTGAATCGGTACATGCACCAAGACCGATGATAACATCACGTACTTTAACGTCCATACGTACGGCACCACAAGAACCAACACGGATGATTTTTTTCACGCCATATTCAGTAATTAATTCTTTCGCATAAATTGAGCAAGATGGGATACCCATACCGTGACCCATAACAGAGATACGACGACCTTTATAAGTACCGGTATAACCCAACATATTGCGAACGTTAGTCACTTCTTTCGCATCTTCTAAGAATGTTTCAGCAATATATTTTGCACGAAGCGGATCGCCTGGCATTAACACAACATCTGCAAATGCACCTTCAGGAGCGTTAATATGTGGAGTCATTGTTTTTTCCTCTTGTTGATAAATAAAAAATCATTTAAGCAAACGTTTTCGCCTGCTTTAAAGTACAACACCACGAATGATTCGTGGTGTTGAGAGATAAAGTGCGGTCAAAATTCACCACATTTTAATTACATTGCTACGCCGCTTAACTCGATGAATAAACCTGCGATAGTCGCACTCATTAAGTTAGCTAATGTACCCGCTACAACTGCTTTTAAACCTAAGCGCGCAACATCACCACGACGATTTGGTGCCATACCACCGATACCACCGATTAAGATTGCGATAGAGCTGAAGTTAGCAAAACCACATAATGCGAAAGTAATGATGGCTTTAGTTTTTTCACTTAATACAACTGCTGTATCTGGTTGTAAGTATTTCGCGAACTCTAAGTAACCCACGAATTCATTTACGGCTAATTTCATACCAATCATTTGACCCGCGATTGCAGATTCATCCCAAGATACACCAATTAAGTACGCTAATGGTTTGAAGATCCAACCAAAGATTGATTGTAATGTTAAATCACCGTAACCGAACCAGCCGCCTACACCACCTAAAATACCATTAACTAAAGCAATTAAACCCACGAACGCGATTAACATCGCACCTACGTTTAACGCTAATTGCATACCGGCACTCGCACCGCCTGCCATTGCTTCAAGCACATTGGTTGGTTTTTCGCTATCATCCGTTTCAGGTTGTTTATCGTTAAATTGTTCAGTTTGTGGGAATAAAATTTTCGCAAATAATAAACCTGCTGGTGCAGCCATGAAAGATGCTGCGATTAAGTAAGTCAACGGCACGCCCATTCCTGCATAACCTGCCATGACTGAGCCCGCGATAGAAGCTGTACCACCCGCCATAATAGCGAACAATTCAGATTGGGTCATGTTTTTAATGTAAGGACGAACCACTAAAGGTGCTTCAGTTTGACCAACGAAGATATTCGCTGCTGCAGACATTGATTCTGCTTTAGATGTACCTAACGCAGCTTGCAATGCACCACCAATCACTTTGATGACCACAAAATAAGGGCCGCAAATCCGATTTGGATCGCCAAAGCCCCTAATACAGTACGTAAATTAATCGCCTTACGATTATTTGAAAATAATACGGCAATGATCAGTAATACGACAATGCCTAAAACGCTACCTAAAATACCCATTTTTTTCCCCTAGGTTGGTTAGATAAGTAAGTGAATAAAATTGTCCTATTCTACTTGTTTTTCGGTAAAAAGTCGGAATATTTTTACTCCTTTTTGTCATGTTTGCTTATAAAATGGTCACAATTTTGGTCAGACCACAAGATTTCGCATAGTTTTCAAGCGCTTGGGTCTGTTCAACAGTTGGGACATAAGGCGTGAGTCCTTCGGCATCTCGTGCACCTTTTGTGTGCATTCGAATAATTTTCAACAACACATCCGGATAGTCTTTCAATAAGGACGCAACCTTTTCCACCAACTTTTCTGCATCAAAAAAATTTGCCACATAAACTAACCGCACTTCTTCCACTTTATTTAATGGTAATAATTGCGCCAAGTTCTTCAAATTGCGATCTAAGTTTTCTTGCTTGATATGTTGATGAGTGGGGATGATGTTTTTCGGGACAATGCCTTGGCGATTTTGTCTATCAAAGCACAAATGTTGTAGGCCAAGTCCTTCTCCTTTCAAATCAAAGAGAAATTTGTCTGTAACCTCAATTAAAGGACGAATTGCGTCAAATTCAAAGAAACCACTGCTATCTAAATAGCAAGTTAGCCCTTCCTCACGTAGTTTTTGAAACAATGGAACAAGCTTTTTATGATGAATGGTGGGTTCACCGCCAGAAACCGTTACGCCACGAATGAAAGGTACTGCATCCATTACTTGCTCATACAAATACTGCAGGCTGACTTGATGAGCGCCTTCTGCATAACGAGGAATGGTTTCTGGATTATGGCAATAAAGGCAGTTTAACTTACAACCTTGTAAGAAAATACTGGTACGATTCCCCTGCCCTTCTACATTAGAAAAAGGAATAATACGATGCAGGGGAACATAAATATCAGAAAGTGCGGTCACAAATAGCGCTGTTTTATAGAGTAAGTTATCACTTACACAAGTTTCATTTGGAAAATCACTAATTCCGCTTGGCAGCAGAATGTGAAAACCGCTTTAAGTACATATCCCTCTTCAACCTGTTGAATTTCAGATTGAATTTGGCAAGGTTCACTTTCTACATCACGTGCTTTTAATGTGAAATATTCCAATGCGCCTTCTGCATCTTGACGAGTCGCGTAAAACTGTTCGATAGGTAAACTACAATCACTGTTATCAAACAATGATTTCATATCGAAAGTATTACAACCTACGCATTCGATTGGTTTTTCAGTTTGAATGGCCATCTTTTTCTCCTTATCTAAAAAAGCCGTGATATAACACGGCTTATTAAGTTTAAAATTATTTTGCTGCAACAAAGCCGACGGCTTCGTACACTTTATCAAGGGTTGCTTTTGCTCTTGCGCGGGCTTTTTCCGCACCTTGACGTAAAATCTCGTCTAAAAGTGCTTCATCATTACGATATTGATAGAAACGTTCTTGTAAACCAGCAAGTAAGTTTGACACTTCATCTGCAACGGCTGTTTTTAAGTGGCCGTACATTTTACCTTCAAATTCTTTTTCAAGTTCTGCCACAGATTTATCAGTTACTGCAGAAAGGATATCTAATAAGTTAGACACGCCCGCTTTGTTTTTTACGTCATAACGTACAACAGGTGGTTCATCAGAATCTGTTACCGCACGTTTAATTTTTTTCGCCACCGATTTTGGATCTTCAAGCAAGGTCACCACGTTATTACGGTTATCATCTGATTTTGACATTTTTTTATCAGGATCTTGTAAAGACATAATACGCGCGCCTGCTTTGCCTAAGAAAATTTCAGGAATCGTGAAAATATCACCATAAAGAGCATTAAAACGAGCGGCAATATCGCGAGTGATTTCTAAATGTTGTTTTTGGTCATCCCCTACCGGCACGCTTTTCGCTTGGTAAAGTAAGATATCCGCTGCCATTAAAACCGGATAATCAAATAAACCCACGTTAATATTTTCGGCATAACGTGCTGATTTATCTTTAAATTGAGTCATACGGCTCATTTCACCAAAATAAGTGTAGCAGTTTAATACCCAGCTTAGTTGAGTATGTTCTGGTACATGAGATTGCACGAAGATCGTGCTTTTATTCGGATCAATGCCACAAGCCAAGTAAAGGGCGAGCACATCAAGCGTTGCTTTGCGAAGTGCTGCAGGATCTTGACGTACAGTGATGGCATGTAAATCCACCACACAGAAAATACACTCATAATCTTCTTGCATTTTTACCCAGTTGCGAAGTGCACCTAAATAATTTCCGATAGTTAATTCGCCGGAAGGCTGCACGCCACTGAATACAATTGGTTTTGTCATTGGTTATCCTTTCATTCTGTAAACTGAATTGGCGCTATGATAACAAAAGATAGGGCGTTTTTTAATGATTGAGTTCAAAACAATGTGTAAAAATGCTATATTACGCCCAAAATTTCTACAGCTTACAATCTATAGTCCCAATGAAAAATTATAATGATATGGCTCTGGCACTTGCCGGTGTTTGTCAATCTGTCTTATTAATCAGTCAATTAGCACAAAAAGGCGAAGTTGATCATCAAGATGCATTCCAAACCACCATTCATTCTCTTCTCATCACTCAACCTGAAGATACATTAGCCGTATTTGGCGGTGATGTTCAACATCTTAAAGTGGGATTAAACACACTTATTGAGCAACTCACTCAATTAAATGACAAAAATTTATTGAATTATTGGGGCAGCCTGTTAGCGTTAGAGAGCAAATTAAACAAACAACCTGAAATCAAACAAGAACTTGGCCGCCGTATTGCCCGTTTACCGGAACAACTTGCTTATCACGACAATCAATTTGATGATGAGATGTTTTCTATCATGGCAAACATTTATGTCGATACAATTAGCCCTTTAGGCAAACGCATCCACATTATTGGTTCGGCATATCATTTACAGCAACAAAGCGTGCAAGACAAAATTCGTGCGTGTTTACTTGCTGGCATTCGTTCTGCCGTTTTGTGTCGTCAAGTCGGCGGCAGCAAATGGCAGCTGTTATTTCATCGTAAAAAATTAGTGCAAGCGGCACGACAACTCTACTTAACTTTAAATTAATCCTTGGAGAACTCTTATGCAACTTTCCGCATTAACCGCTCTTTCCCCGATTGACGGTCGTTATCAAGATAAAGCCACTGCATTGCGTGGCATTTTCAGTGAATTTGGCTTACTCAAATTCCGTGTCACCGTGGAAGTACGTTGGTTACAAAAATTGGCGGCGACCGCTGAAATCCAAGAAGTTTCTTCTTTGTCTAAAGAAGCAAACGATTACCTTAATAAAATTGTGGAAGAATTCAGTCTTCAAGATGCTGAACGTATCAAAGAAATTGAGCGCACCACGAATCACGACGTAAAAGCAGTTGAGTATTTCTTAAAAGAAAAAAGTGAAGCTTTACCAGAATTAGCCAAAGTCTCTGAATTTATTCACTTTGCTTGTACCTCGGAAGATATTAACAACCTTTCTCACGCCTTAATGTTAAAAACAGCACGTGAAGAAGTAATCTTACCGGAATGGCAAAAACTGATTGATGAAATCACTCGTTTAGCAAACGAATACAAAACGATCCCATTACTTTCTCGTACACACGGACAACCTGCCTCACCTAGTACTGTGGGTAAAGAAATGGCGAACGTGGTTTACCGTTTAAAACGCCAATTCAAACAACTCCAACAAAATGAAATCTTGGGTAAAATCAACGGTGCTGTGGGTAACTACAATGCGCATTTATCAGCTTATCCAAATATTAACTGGCATAAATTCAGTGAAGAATTCGTCACTTCATTAGGTTTAGATTGGAACCCATACACTACTCAAATTGAGCCACATGATTACATTGCTGAATACTTTGATGCCGTGGTTCGTTTTAATACCATCATCATCGACTTCGATCGTGACTTATGGGGCTACATTGCGTTAAATCACTTTAAACAACGCACTATCGCGGGTGAAATTGGTTCATCTACCATGCCGCATAAAGTAAATCCTATCGACTTCGAAAACTCAGAAGGTAACTTAGGTTTAGCCAATGCCGTGATGACTCACCTAGGTCAAAAATTACCCATTTCTCGCTGGCAACGTGACTTGACCGACTCCACTGTATTACGTAACTTAGGTGTGGGTTTAGGTTATTGCTTAATTGCGTATGCCGCAACGCGTAAAGGTATCAGCAAATTAGAAGTGAACGAACAACATCTCCGTAATGAGCTAAACCAAAACTGGGAAGTTTTAGCTGAGCCAATTCAAACCGTGATGCGTCGTTATGGCATTGAAAAACCGTACGAAAAATTAAAAGAACTGACTCGTGGTAAACGTGTTGATGAAAAAGCAATGCGTGAATTCATCGAAAAACTGGCTATCCCAGCCGATGAAAAAGCCCGTTTACAACAACTCACTCCTGCAACCTATATTGGTGCAGTCACCATCACCGTTAAACTGAAATCCATCATAAAAGCTGTAATCCAATCCACTTTTAAAAAGTAAGCAATGATCGGCACAGTGAAAATAAGCAAACCACCTTCAAATGAAATGGCATGTAAAGTACGAAATATGACGCCTCGCTTTTCTCGCGGCCCCGTAAAGACTTTATCAAGGAAATAATTAAAGATAAGATTCCAGAGCATGGCTGTTAAGGAAACCAGTACCATGGAACCAAAGAGAATAGACACACTTTCTTCTGTAAAGAAATACAAAGCGAAAACGGAAAGCAACACAACCGTGGTTTCAAACAAGATTGCGTGAAAAAGTCGCTCAAGAAAACTCATTTGTCATCCTTTACAAAGAAAAAGTGCGGTCAAATTCACCGCACTTTTCATCAATATTTGATTAATTGGTTTTTAATTTATTCCAATATTTTTCGTAAATATCCACTGCTTCACCCACATCGCCTTGCATAATGCCTTTTTCAATATTTTCAGCTGATGGGAACAAGGTTGGGTTATTCGCCATTTCTGGTGAAAGTAACGCTTTCACGCCTTCATTTGGCATAGAGAAACCCATTTTTTCAACGACTAATTTTGCATTTTCAGGGCGAAGTAAGAAGTCGATAAATTTATAAGCGCCCTCTGTATTATTCGCGCCTTTTGGAATCGCGTAATTATCCATCCAGAAAATCGCGCCTTCTTTTGGATACACAAATTGGATACTTGGATTTTCTTTGTGGGCTAAATAAGCCGAACCATTCCATGGTTAAGCCATAAACATAAGGCAGAGAATATTTGTTATTTGGGTCAAATTCCTTGTTTAATAAGTTTGCTGGAATTTGTTTAAAATTACTTAATTTGCTGTGATCAAGCTCTTGTAACATATTTTCTTTCGCCATTTTATTGACGTAATAGCTTGATGGGAAAACTAAATCATAGCCACTACCTGTACTAGAGGTCAGCTTCAATTTAGCATACATTTCTTCATTACTTTCAAATGTCGAATAAATCACTTCAATGCCGGTTTCTTTGGTAAATTCCGCAACCAAATTAGATGGCACATAGTCAGTCCAGTTGTAAACATAAAGTTTTTCAGCAGCGAATGCTGCAGAGGTTGCTACAAATGCAACAGCTGAAAGACAAAGTGATTTAATGTATTGAACAGCATTTTTTTTCAATTTATTGACCTCCTCAGGACAATCAAAATAAACCTTAAGTAATCGTTTACTTGTATAAACTTGTGGGAGTATAGCACCTTTTTAGCAAAAGGTTTGACATATTTTCCCATCAGGGTAAGATTCCCTCAATTTAAATTTTATGTTAATAAATTAGGCATCAATAATGCTCGAATTCGCTCATCAAGAACATATCAAATCTTATTATTTCGACAGTCGAAACCAAACCTTCGAATTGCCGCCTCTCACTCAGCAAGAAGAAGCGGATGTTTGTGTTATTGGTGCGGGTTT
>JAGZXE010000080.1:0-13363 GCA_018378615.1 Parahaemophilus parainfluenzae | reverse complement strand
TGCGATATCGCCTTCCTCTAAATAGATGAAACGACGAGTTACGCTTAAGAGCGCAAGTTGGTCAGATGCCAGGAAGTTTTCACCAATTCCTAAACCAATCACTAATGGGCTGCCTGAACGTGCTGCCACTAAATGTTCTGGATGCTCACGATCTAATACCACCATGCCGTATGCACCGGTAAGTTGTTTTACGGTTTTTTGGACAGCTTCAAGTAGAGTAGCGGCTGTACGCATTTCCCATTCAACGAGGTGAGCGATTACTTCTGTATCAGTTTGAGAATTGAACACATAACCACGAGATTTCAGTAATTCACGTAATTCTTCGTGATTTTCGATAATACCGTTATGTACTACAGCAAAGTTACCAGAAGTGTGCGGGTGAGCATTGGCTTCAGAAGGTTCACCATGAGTAGCCCAACGCGTGTGCGCAATCCCTGTACCACCGATTAATGGTTTTACTGCAACTGCTTCATCAAGGGCTTTTACTTTACCTAAGCAGCGCACGCGGTGTAATTCATGGTTTGGATCCACGACAGCAACACCCGCAGAGTCATAACCACGATACTCTAAGCGGTGTAAACCATTAATTAAAATTTCTGCTACATCACGTTGTGCTACCGCACCAACAATACCACACATAGTTTTTCCTTATTTAATAAAATTAAAAGTCTTGTTTTTCTGACCGCACTTTATGTCACATCCACACAAATTACTTCCACGCCTTGCGCCACTATGGCTTCTTTGTCAGCCTGAGATAATTTGTTATCGGTAATCAGCACATCAATTTGCTGCCAGGTTAATTCCACATTTGGCATTTTTCTGCCAATTTTTTGTGATTCCACCATCACAATCACTTCGCGAGATACCTCAGCCATCACTTGGCTTAAGCGAACCAACTCATTAAATGTCGTTGTACCACGTTCTAAATCAATGCCATCAGCACCAATAAATAATTGGTCAAAATCATAAGAACGTAGCACTTGCTCGGCAATATTGCCTTGGAAGGATTCAGAACGCGTGTCCCAAGTGCCTCCCGTCATTAAGAGTGTCGGTTCGTTTTCGAGTGAACGTAATGCGGTGGCCACCGAAAGCGAATTCGTCATCACAACCAAGCCTTGTTTACGATTAAGCTGTTTAATCAAGGCGGCGGTTGTGCTGCCACTATCCACAATAATGCGATTGTGATCACGAATACGTTCTGCAGCTGCCTTTGCTAAGACTAACTTTCGTTGCGAAAGTTCATCATCTTGTTCTTCTTCGATGATTTCTTGTGGCATTAAAATGGCACCACCGTATTTACGAAGAAGGAAACCATTACTTTCCAATGCAGTGAGATCTTTTCGAATCGTCACTTCAGAGGTGTCAAATAACTGTACGAGTTGCTCTACACTGACTTCACCTTGTTCTTGCAGAAGTTGCATGATGGCATGTCTGCGTTGTTGAGTATTTCGGTGTTGAATGTTTCGTTTCATTATTTATATTCCACAATAAGTTTCGGTTCGTAATTATATCGGCAAAATAATGATTGTAAAGCTAAAATTTAGGTAACAAAAAACCCTGACAAAGCAGGGTTTAATTAAAATCCGTTTTAAGACAAATTATTTGATTGCGTCTTTTAATGCTTTACCAGATACGAATGCAGGAACTTTAGATGCAGCTTTAGCTTGTTTTTTGTTTAATTCAGCTGCACTTGCAATTGCATCGATTAAATCTGTTTTGTTCATAAATTTGTACCTTCTGTTAAATTAAAATTTGACTCTATTTAAATAAGCGTAGCTTTTAACTGCTACGGCTTGGCAAAGTCTAATCTAACTGAGCGGGAAATAAAAGCTCGATTTGTAAAAATTGTGACAAATCTCACGTTATTGCTCAATTTTTATACCAATGTTGGAGATTCCCTCCTGTTTGATCTCGTTTCGGAGGGATAAAATCAAGTCTACATCGCGTTTTTCGCAGTCTTTGAGTAGTCGATAGATTTGCCATTGAAGGTCAAGTTCTTCTTCAATTTCTTCACGGCTTTTCAGTTCAGTTTCAGAAAGATCTCGATCTTCTTGTGTTTCTAACAAAGAACAAACCGTGCCTAATGAAATTTGGCTGATTTGAATTGCTTTTTCAAGTGTCTCGCCCGCGATAATCGCATGCAACAATTCACCTAGCGCTTCACAAGCATCGAGAGCAGGTACCACACCAAAGAAGTCGTAATCATTCACATCAGGAATAATTTCTTCAAGTTTCTCTAATTGGTTCTCGAAATTAATCTTTGCCTCTTTAACCGTTAGAAACTCCCACACTAAGTTTAAAATGTTGTGATAGGTTTTGTCTGCAGGCTTTTGTTCCGTCATTTGGCAGAATAGGGCAAAGTTAGGTGCCATACGCTCGCATAAGCAAGCCATAAAGGTCAGATGTTGCCAGCTTTCGAGATTTTCGAGACGCTTGTGAATCGGATTTCGCATTTTTTTCTCGCTTATTTATGATAGGCTTTAGAGAACTCATGAATTGCATCCACGAAGATTTTTGGTGCACTTTCTGGCACATCTTGGTGGATTCCATGACCTAAGTTAAATACATGGCCACTGCCTTGTCCAAAATCAGCTAAAATTGACTGCACTTCTTGCTCAATACGCTCTGTTGGTGCATATAACACACTTGGATCCATATTGCCTTGTAGTGCCACTTTATGGCCCACACGCGCTTTCGCATCAGCCAAATTAACTGTCCAGTCTAATCCGAGTGCATCACAGCCTGTATTTGCCATGGCTTCTAACCATAACCCGCCGCCTTTAGTAAATAAGGTTACCGGTACTTTACGACCATCGTGTTCACGAATTAAACCATCGACGATTTTGTGCATATATTGCAGAGAGAAGTCTAAATATTCACGATGACCTAATACACCGCCCCAGGTATCAAACACCATGACCGCTTGTGCACCCGCTTTGATTTGTGCGTTTAGGTATAAGATTACGGAATCCGCTACTTTATCTAATAAAAGATGCAAAGTTTGCGGTTCGGCATACATCATTTTTTTGATTTTATTGAAGGTTTTGCTGCTACCACCTTCAACCATATAAGTTGCCAGTGTCCACGGGCTACCAGAGAAACCAATCAGTGGCACTTCGCCTTTTAGTTCGCGACGAATTGTACGCACAGCATTCATCACATATTGAAGTTCGCCTTCTGGGTCAGGAATCGGTAAATTTTCGACCGCACTTTTATTTTCAATTGGATGAGCAAATTTCGGGCCTTCACCTGCACCAAAACTTAAGCCTAAGCCCATTGCATCAGGAATAGTTAAAATATCTGAGAATAAAATAGCTGCGTCTAAAGCATAGCGACGAAGTGGCTGTAAGGTAACTTCACAAGCTAAATCTGCATTACGGCAAAGAGACATAAAATCGCCCGCTTCTGCACGTGTTGCTTTATATTCAGGCGCTAGAAAACCATTGTGCATCATGCAGTTCTGTTTCTTGCAGTTGAATTTCTCCGCTGTCGTAATCAGCTAAAAAGCCCACCATTTGTGAATTCGGGAATGCCCAAGGTTGGCTCCCGAAATAGCGAATATTCTTCACGCGAATACCAGTTTCTTCAAACACTTCACGACGAACCGCATCTTCGAAGGTTTCACCCACTTCCACAAAACCGGCTAGCGTGGTGTAAATGCCAGCTTTGCCTGGCGTGTAATGGCGTTTATGGTTGGCTAATAAAATCTCTGTGCCACGACGAACGGCGACAATAATCGAAGGGCAAATAACGGGGTAAGTACGATAGCCACAACTTGTGCATTGAACCGCTAGCTCATCGTGAGTTTGTTCCGCTTTTTGACCGCACTTTCCGCAGAATTGGTGGGTTTTCAAAAAATGATTGATTTCCACGCCTCGGCTTAATAAATGAAAATCTTCAGTTGGTAAAGGCAACAAACTCCGTAAGGAAAGGTATTCTCGTTCATCTTGATCATTTTCTGCCACAAGCCATAAAGATTGAGATTTCCATTTCCCGAGCAACATTGCTTTTTGTGTTGTGAGGCCGAGTTCCTTTGCTGTTCCAAAAGGCAGATCATTTTCCTGCCAATAAAGCGTCGATCCTTTGGTGAGCAGCCAATATCCCTGATCTTCGGGCTGAATTGCTTTCATATTTTTCTCTTTTTTATTTCAAAAGTGCGGTCATTATAAAAGGGATTTTTCGGAAAAACGAATTTAATTTCTGTGATAAAAATAGCTAGTCAGTTTTCGTTGTGCTACAGTAGTAACCTGTTTTTCTCTTTAAAATTAGGAATGACAAATGACTTTTTTCTCTTTTGCTTTTTTAGAAAATGCGATGTCTTTTGAAGGTTATTTTAAATATATCACCATTTTTGTCTCGTTAGGTGCATTGCTTGTGGTGACAAGCTTATATTTACGTCATCGGTTACAAACCAAATATCGCGATCTCAGTATTATCTTTCTTTTATTAATTATTTTCTTGCTCGGTGTGCAATATAAGCAATATGAGCGAAATGAAGTCTATGCAGCTGATATCTCTAGCGTGGTGACATTTTTAAATTCGGTGAAAGATAGTCAAAATTTACAGAAAGAAGATATTCGTACCAATAGCCGTACATTAATGAACGGCATGATTTTAAATATTCGGGATCAGTATTTCGAAGTCCATTTTAATAATGATTTTTCAGCGTATACCTTATCCCCAATTAACTTAGTAAATTGGACATTATTGGTTTTTACCCTCCGTTTTATCAAAAATCATAACAAATTAGTTAAATCGTTGATTGATGGTAAACCTGTTTGGGTGATTTCAAACGGCAAGGTAAAAACTGCTGAATGTATGAAAAACAGTATTACTGCTAATGACCTCATGTTTAAGTTACGTGCTGCCGGTATTTATGAAATCAAAACGGTTAAACGTGCGGTATTTGAACAAAATGGACAACTTTCGATTATTCGATACGGTGATGATGATTTACGTTATCCATTAATTATTGATGGACAATTAGATGATGATGTTTTAGAAATTATTGATCGTGATGAAGAATGGGTTAAAGCTGAGTTAGAAAAACAGAACCTAATAGTTGAGCAAGTATATATTGGCGAATACTTGAATGGTCAGTTAGTGGCACATGTATATGAAAACAAATAAAAAAAGACCGCACCTTAAAAGTGCGGGATAGAAAAGGGAGAAAAGCACTGGGGGAATAAAGGTCATTAAACCTAATGAAATACGCCCTGCATGAATATCAAAAGATTGTTTGAGTAAGTCTTCGATACATTCTAATAAACCTAATGCCACCCCTAAGAATGAAGTGACCAATGCTAAAGTGGAGAAGGTTTTTACCGCATTCGCAATAATTGGGCTTTGGGTGATTTCTAAGGTTGCTTTCACCAAGCCATTTAACGTGGCGTCTTCACGTAAAATTTGTAAAAACTCATTTTGGCTGAGTAAGCCGTGCGTAGAAAGCTGCCATAAAAAGTAAGCAAATAACGTGATGCCAGAACCCACTAAAATCGCAATGCGTAAGGATTTCACATTACCGTCTAAGTATTTATTTAAACTTGGAATGGAACCATGGAAACCAAATGCCGTGAAAAATACAGGGCTTGCAGAAATAATTAAAGCGTTATCAATTGGCATCGCCATTAAGTTATCAAATTTGATATTTGGTAACATTAATGCGAGCACTAAGATAAAAGCAGCAATCATCACAAAGAATAACACGCGATTGATTTTATCCACGCTGTGGGTGCCGATGACAATAAAACTACCGAAGAAAATGGTGAATACAAGCACCGCGATTTTGTTCATGGTGTCTTTATCGCCCATGGCTGGGAGTAAATCCATTAATAAGGAACCACCACCACTTACGTAAGCGGCAATTAAGGCATATAAGAAGACAATTAAAACCGCGGTGGAAATAATTCGCCCTGCTTGACCAAAATATTGTGCAGCAAGAGTGCCGATCCCTGCATCGCTGTCAGCGGTTTGATACAGTTCCACGAATAACAACGCGGTGAAAGTGAGCACCGCCCACAAGCCAAGTAATAAGAAAACAGTGGCGGTTAGGCCAATCCCCGCAGAGGTGAGTGGCATTGCCAACATCCCCGCACCAATCATGGTTCCTGCAACAAGTAAGGTACTTCCCACGGTCTTGTTCATTTTATCTCGCTTAGGTTGTAATAATAAATTTACGATTATTGTATTTTAATCTTTACAGTGTGTAAAGTAGGGAAAACAAAATTCTTCTACAAAATGTACGGTAGAAATGACCGCACTTTCCCGATAAAATAGCCAGCAAATCAATTAAGACAAGAGACAATAGTAGGAGAGCGCTTATGATTTATAGTATGACAGCCTTTGCACGCCTTGAAATCAAGAAGGATTGGGGCGATGCAGTTTTGGAAATTCGTTCGGTTAACCAACGTTATTTGGAAAACTTTTTCCGCTTGCCAGAGCAATTTCGCGGTTTGGAAAATGCTTTGCGTGAGAAACTTCGTCAAAATCTCACTCGCGGTAAAATTGAATGTTCATTGCGTATTGATAGCAAAAAACAAGTGGTGGCTGAGCTCAATTTAAATAAAGAATTAGCGAATCAAGTTATCCAATCTTTACAATGGATTAAGTCGCAAGCTGGCGAGGGCGAAATCAATTTAACGGATGTATTGCGTTATCCCGGTGTGGTGGAAGCGGCTGAGCAAGATTTAGATGCTATCAGTCAAGATTTGTTGACAGCTTTTGATGAGTTATTGGTGGAATTTATTGCAATGCGTGGACGTGAAGGCGAAAAATTGCAAGCCATCATTCAACAACGTCTTGATGGTATTACGGTAGAAGCTGAAAAAGTGCGGTCACAAATGCCGGCGGTTTTACAATGGCAGCGTGAGCGTTTATTGCAACGTTTTGAAGAAGCGAAGATTCAACTTGATCCACAACGAGTCGAACAAGAAATGATTTTACTGGCGCAACGTGTGGACGTGGCGGAAGAATTAGATCGTCTGCAAATGCACGTGAAAGAAACTAATAATATCTTGAAAAAAGGCGGGGCAGTGGGCCGTAAACTGGATTTTATGATGCAAGAGCTCAATCGTGAATCTAACACTTTAGCCTCAAAGTCCATTAATGCCGATATCACCGCTTCTGCCGTGGAATTAAAAGTATTAATCGAACAAATGCGTGAGCAAATTCAAAACCTTGAATAGGAAAAATCATGGCAACATTTATTTCATTAAACAGTTTTTGATTTTAATGCCGAAAAATTTATTTGCGCCACTCGATCATTTAAAAAAATATGCCGTGTTTTCAAAAGTGACATTTCAAGTATTGGATTGGCAAATTATCGGCTTAATTGGTGAAAAGTGCGGTCGAATTCAAGCACAAATTACCTTGGATATTGATGAAAATCGCGCAATTCTGATCAATCCAACACCGTTAGATGTCACCTTCAATGGCGATGAAAAGCAATGGCTTTGTGCGGATATTCAAGCAGGTTTACCAAGCTTGAGTGCGGAAACGCAAAATGAATTTATCCCGCAGGCATTAAATCTGCAAGCCATTGAACAAGCAATTTCTTTTACTAAAGGCTGTTATATCGGGCAAGAAACTGTCGCGCGTGCCAAATATCGTGGCGCCAATAAACGTGCGATGTATGTGCTTTCGGGGGAAACAACGGTTACACCGAAAATTTGCAGTGAAATAGAAATGCAGTTAGAAACAGCTTGGCGTAAAACCGGCACGATCGTCAATGCGATCAATCTTGACGGCATTTTATGGTTACAAGTGGTGATGAGTAACGATTTAGAAGAAGGGACGCATTTCCGTTTACCTGAAGATGGAACCGTTCTGAAAATTGAACCGTTACCTTATTCCATCAATAGTTAAAAAACGATTTAGTCATTGATGGCTTATAAGCTTATAAGAAGAAAAGAGAGAACCACAATGTTCTCTCTTTTTTTATTTTTTTAAAATCCGCTATAATTCTGAAAAACTCACGAATTAAATATTATGACTTATTATCTTGGCATTATGTCTGGCACCAGTCTTGATGGGGTGGACATTGCCCTTACTGACATCCAATCTAATCACACCAAATTAATTGCGGCTGATTTTACGCCGATGCCAGCAAATTTACGCGAAAAAGTGACCGCACTGATTCAATCGGGCGAAACCACGTTACAGGCTCTGGGCAAGCTTGAGCATCAATTTGGCTTGCTTTATGCGGATTGCGTAAATGCCTTTTTATGTAAATACCAGTTAAAGCCAGAACAGATCGAAGCTATTGGTTGCCATGGACAAACAGTGTGGCATTCCCCAAAAGGTCAATTTCCATTTACCATGCAAATCGGTGATATGAATTTATTAGCGGCTAAAACAGGCATTACGGTTGTTGGTGATTTGCGCCGTAAAGATATGGCATTTGGTGGACAAGGTGCACCTTTGGTACCCGCTTTTCATCAAGCAGTGTTTTTTGATCCTCACTGGGCAACAGTGGTGCTTAATATTGGCGGCATTAGTAATGTATCCTTATTGATACCCGAACGGCCTGTTATTGGATTTGATACGGGAACCGGTAATACCTTGCTCGACCAATGGATCGAAAAACATCAAGGCAAAGCTTACGACAAAAATGGTGAATGGACGGCTTCAGGTCAAGTAAATTCAGCTTTGTTAGCAGCATTATTAGATGAAGATTTCTTCCAGCTTCCACCACCGAAAAGCACCGGGCGTGAATTATTTAATTTGGCTTGGCTAGAGAATAAAATTCAAAAAATAGCAAGTAAAACGACCGAACTTTTACCACAAAATGTGCAAGCTACTTTGGCAGAATTTACCGTGCAAAGTATTGTTTTAGCCCTTAACAATATTCAGACAACATTACCATGCCGATTACTTGTTTGTGGTGGTGGCGCTAAAAATCAGGCGATCATGAATGGCTTAAAACAAGCATTGCCAAGTTGGCGTATTCAACTGACAACTGAATTAGATCTTGATATCGATTATGTGGAAGCGGCAGCTTTTGCTTGGTTAGCTTATCGTCGTATGCATAATTTGCCCGCTAATTTACCGAGTGTAACAGGCGCCACAAGTGCGGTCAGTTTAGGGGCTATTTTCCCAAAGGAATAAACCATGGCAGAAAATTTATTACAAACCCTTTCAACTTTAATTACTGAACAACGGAATCCCAATTCCATGCATGTGGATAGCTTGTCTGCATTGGAAATTGTGCGGTTAATGAATGAGGAAGATAAACAAGTGCCTTTGGCAATTGAAAAATGTTTACCTCAAATTGCCCAAGCGGTCGAATGTATTGTTGCTGCATTTCAACAAGGAGGTCGATTAGTCTATATTGGTGCGGGAACCAGTGGTCGATTAGGCGTACTCGATGCTTCTGAATGCCCGCCAACATTTGGTGTGTCACCTGAAATGGTGAAAGGTATTATTGCAGGGGGTGAGCGGGCATTACGTCATCCAATTGAAGGGGCGGAAGACAGTAAAGCACAAGCCGTGGTTGATTTACAAACCATTCAATTTTCCTCAAAAGACGTATTGGTGGGCATTGCCGCCAGTGGACGAACACCTTATGTGATTGGTGCATTGGAATATGCGAAAAGTTTAGGTTCAGTGACCGTTTCAATTGCAAGTAATCCGAATTCAGCGATGGCAAATATTGTGGACATTGCCATTGATACGGTAGTGGGGCCAGAAGTGCTAACTGGCTCGAGCCGCTTAAAATCAGGTACGGCACAAAAATTAGTACTGAATATGCTCACTACGGCTTCCATGATCTTAATGGGCAAATGCTATCAAAACTTAATGGTGGATGTGCAGGCAAGCAATGAAAAGCTGAAAGCTCGTGCCATTCGTATCGTCATGCAAGCCACGGATTGCGATAAGGCTCTCGCAGAAGAGACATTAAAGCAGGCAGATCAAAATGCGAAATTAGCGATTATGATGATTCTGAGTGGATTAGATCGTGCTCAAGCAGAGGCTTTATTAGAAAAACATCACGGCAAGTTACAACTTGCATTGAAATAAGTAAAAATAAAAACGCTAGGCATCAAGCCTAGCGTTTTTTATCATTTAATAATTTGCTCAATTAGCAATCTTGTTTGCCGTAAGCATCTTGACGGAGGATTTGACGAACGCCTTCATCAAATTGTGCTAAAACGTGGTCCGCGTCTTTTGGATCTTTACCGCGAGCATCAAGATAGAACTTGATTTTCGGTTCAGTACCAGATGGACGAACGATTAAGCGGCTACCGTTTTCTAATACGAATACAAGGATGTCGCTTTGACGATCTGTTTTAGTGTGGTCGATGAATTGTGCCACTTTAACGCCACCTACTTCAGCTGGAGGTGTGTTGCGAAGTGCGGCCATTAATTTACCAATTTCAGATAAATCGCTTACACGAATAGAAATTTGACCACTTACATAAGCACCGAATTCTTGCGTGAAGTCATTTGCATAATCTGCTAAGGTTTTGCCTTGTGCTTTTAAGTGACGCACTAAATCTAAGAATACGATAGCTGCAGAAATACCGTCTTTATCGCGTACTTTATCTGGGTCAACTAAGTAGCCAAGCGCTTCTTCGAAACCGAATAATAAGCCTTGAACTTTACCGATGTATTTAAAACCGGTTAAGGTTTCTTCTGATTGGAAGCCGTATTTTTTCGCAATTTCAGCAAGTGCAGGAGAAGACACTAAAGAACACGCCAATACGCCTTTTTCACCTTTTGCATGATATTGTTTTGCTAAATACCAACCTAAGAAACAACCGACTACGTTACCATGTAAAGGTTTCCAGTTACCTTGTGCATCTGGAACCGCAACGGCTAAACGGTCTGCATCTGGGTCATTAGCAATAATGAATTCTGCATTGTGTTCTTTTGCTACTTTAATAGCTAAATCTAAGGCACCTTTTTCTTCCGGGTTAGGGAAGTTTACTGTTGGGAATGTGCCGTCTGGCCATACTTGTTCAGCCATAATATGAGGTTGTGGAAGTCCCGCTTTAGTTAAGGTTTTGCTTAATACTTCATAACCTACACCGTGCATTGCGGTATAAACGTAGTTAATGTCTGCTTCTGGTTCTTTCGCAAGAGAAGCGGTTTTTTCGATATAAGCATTAACTACTTCATCATCTAACACCACATAATCTTGGCTACGTGGTAAATCTTTTACATTGCCTGCTGCTACTTTGTCGATTAATGCGGCGATATCTTTGTCAGCAGGAGAAACGATTTGGCCACCGCCGTTCGCTTTACCTAAATACACTTTATAACCGTTATCTTCAGGTGGGTTGTGACTTGCTGTCACCATAACACCTGCTGTGGTATCAAAATATTGGATTGCGTAAGCTAATACTGGCGTTGGTAATTTACGTGGAAGTAAATAAGCTTTCACGCCTGCGCCCGCCATGATTTCAGCGGTATCACGCGCGAAAACATCAGAATTTTTACGACCATCATAACCAATCACGATAGAAGGTTGTTTGTCGTAATCTTTTAAATAATCCGCTAAACCGCCGGCAGCTTGAGCTACTAATACACGGTTCATCCCCATAGGGCCAGCTTGTAATGGTCCACGAAGTCCTGCAGTACCAAATTGTAAACGGCCACTAAAGCGAGCTTGTAATTCAGATTTTGCTTTTTCATCACCGTTTTTTGCCGCCGTTAAAAGTGCGGTTAATTCTGCATGAGTTTCTGCATCAGGATCTTGGTTTAACCAGTTTTGTGCAATATCAAAAAGCGTTGTCATGATGTTTTCTCCTTGTAAAAACTAATTCCTGTTAGACTAGCTGAAAATGACTTTAATTAAAATGAATATTTTGCTTTTTTACTGAAAATTTAAGCTTTTTTTGATCGCAACCGTTTTCTCTTGATATAAAAACGGCGTAAAAAATATTTACGCCGTGAGAGTGATATAAATTTATATAAAATATAAAAATTAGAGAAGAAGGGCAGAACCCCATTTAATAATATCAAAGAAGAATTTGTTTTGATTGGTTGCAATACCATCACCCGTTTTCTTCAATGTGCCGTCATCATTTTTCGTTTCATCTACCATGCCATTTACATACTGGCCTTTCACCACATCTAAGTCTTCTTTTGCCTGAGTACGTAAGATTTGGCAAGCTTTTGGCTCTAATGCATCGACATCACCAAGTTCTGCGCGGAATTTCTTAAATTGATAGGTCGCATAATTCATCGATTTTTCATCTTTTTGAATCATTTTTACATAATCTTCACCGATGATTTTTTCTAATGGATAGAAAAAGACATATTGGGAATGAATATAGCTATCTTCTTTTGCGAAATGTTGTTGCTGAATGCGAGTTAAATTGGGATAGATACATTGTTCAGCTTGTTTACTTGCTACAGCCCATGTTTTTGCATTGGCATCAGACAGGAGATAGTCTGCTTGTGCGAATTCAGCAGGAATAGTTGATTGTGATGAACCAAATAAACTACAAGCATTCAATAACATGATGCTGCTTAAAAAAATAATTTTTTTCACTTAAATTTCCTTACTAAAGTTGGAATGGCGGAATTTTAACAATAACGACATAATTGTAAAGTCTTCAGTAGTTGATTTTCTTTCCTGAAGTAAGAAACTTCCGCTATAATGACCGCACTTTTTACACTTATAAAGGAAAGAACAATGCAAAATCCAAAAGATGATGTTTTATATGCACCAGTTGAGTGGGTTGACCATAGCGAAGGTTATACTGATATCCGTTTCCACAAATCGACTGATGGTATTGCAAAAATCACGATTAACCGTCCGGAAGTGCGTAATGCATTTCGTCCGCAAACAGTCAAAGAAATGATCCATGCGTTTTCTAACGCTCGTTTCGATGAAAAAATCGGCGTGATTGTGTTAACCGGTGAAGGCGAAAAAGCATTCTGTTCTGGTGGTGACCAAAAAATTCGTGGCGACTACGGCGGTTACAAAGATGAAAGCGGTGTACATCATTTAAATGTATTGGATTTCCAACGTGATATTCGTACTTGTCCAAAACCAGTGGTGGCAATGGTCGCAGGTTATGCAATTGGTGGTGGCCACGTACTTCATATGTTATGTGATTTAACTATTGCTGCAGACAATGCGATTTTTGGTCAAACTGGTCCTAAAGTCGGTTCATTTGATGGTGGCTGGGGTGCAAGCTATATGGCACGTTTAGTGGGGCAGAAAAAAGCCCGCGAAATTTGGTTCTTATGCCGCCAATATAATGCACAAGAAGCATTAGATATGGGCCTAGTGAATACTGTTGTGCCTTACGCTGATTTAGAAAAAGAAACTGTGCGTTGGTGCCGTGAAATGTTACGTAACAGCCCAATTGCATTACGTTGCTTAAAAGCCGCATTAAATGCAGACTGTGAT
>JAGZXE010000079.1:0-10902 GCA_018378615.1 Parahaemophilus parainfluenzae | reverse complement strand
TTGTAATTGCAACATCCAAATATCACGAATAACGGATGTATGACGACGAGGTGCGGCTAATGATCGGCATAATTGATCAAGCACTTCATTTGCCGCAAGGGCATAGGCATCGTGATTGTTTAAGCCACCTTCATTTTTCAGCACATCCACTTTTTCGCGTAATGGATACCAGAAGAATGCCGCAAATAAAAAGGCTGGATTAATACGTAATTTATCGGCAATACGTTCATCAGTTGAATTTAACGAAGTTAAAATCATGCGCTCCGCAAGGCTGTCTTCTTTTTCGGTTAAATAAGGCGTTAAGCTTGGGAAAAGCTGTTCAAATAAGCCATATTGGCGAAGTAATTTATAGGTTTTTACACCATTGCCAGACTGCAATAATTTTAGGCTTTCATCGAATAAACGCGCCGGTGGAATATTTTTCAGCAGTGGTGCAAGTTCACGAATGGGCTGTTCACTTGGTTTTTCCAAGAACATATCCAATTTTGCCATAAAGCGCACGGAACGTAGCATACGCACAGGATCTTCTTGATAACGAGTCACTGGATCACCAATAAGACGTAATTTTCCGTTTTTCAGATCATCAATCCCGTTGAAGTAATCACGCAATGTATTATCTTGCGGATTGTAGTAAAGGGCATTTACAGTAAAGTCACGGCGTTCGGCATCTTGTTCAATGGTGCCGTATACGTTATCACGCAGTAACATTCCTTCATCGCTTTGTTTGGCTTGATTTTCGCTGCGCGCATCCGAATGGTTAGCACGGAATGTCGCTACTTCGATTACGTCGCGACCAAACATAATATGCGCAAGTCGGAAACGACGACCGACTAAACGGCACTGACGTTGGAATACCGCTTGAATTTGGTCTGGACGTGCATTCGTTGCCACATCAAAATCTTTTGGGTGTTTACCTAATAATAAATCACGTAAACAGCCCCCAACGATATAAGCTTCATAACCTTGGCGTTGCAATTTTTCTACCACAGTAATGGCATTACGGCTAAACATACGTGGATTAATGCCGAAATGAGAGGCTTTCACGCTATGTTTGTCGTAACGAGACGCTTGTGTGTTGGTTTTTTTATGGTGAGAAGAGGACGGGGCGATCTTGGGTTGTGAACGCTCTGTTTTTGAAACGTTTGATTTTTTGATTTTGGGCGCCGTTTTTGGAACAGGCGAATTTATATTGGTTTCGGTTTCTTTTTTAGTTTTTTTACCAAATAAATTTTTTATATAAGTAAGAATAATTTACTCCATTCTCGATGTTCAATGCGCATTTGATAAAAACACGAAAAGTGCGGTTGTTTTTGACCGCACTTTTTTGTTGGGTTACTTAAATAAATTAACCTGCGACTTGTTTTTCACGAATTTCAGCAAGCGTTTTGCAATCGATACAAAGATCAGCAGTCGGGCGTGCTTCTAAACGACGAATACCAATTTCTTCGCCACAAGAATCACAATAACCGAAATCATCGGTATCTAATTTTTTCAATGTGTATTCAATCTTTTTCATCAATTTACGTTCGCGATCGCGGTTACGTAATTCAAGACTGAATTCTTCTTCTTGCGTCGCACGGTCAGCCGGATCAGGGAAGTTTGATGCTTCATCTTGCATATGAGCAACCGTTCTTGATGCTTCTTCCACAATTTGCTCGTGCCACGCAGTTAAAATTTTTCTGAAATGAAGAATCTGATCTTCATTCATGTATTCTTCATCTTTCTTTGGTTGATAAGGCTTAACACCGGCTAAATCCAGCAAACTTAGAGATGCCTTAGACATTGATAACTCCGCTATTTCAACTGTGCATGATGCTCATTGTCTCAGCCTTATCCTTGGTTGTCGTACCAGATTTTTTACTGTTCACTTGGCAACAGGCTGGGCTGAGCATGTTAATGTTGGTTATGACCGCACTTTGTTTCCATTGGTTCAATTATTTTAAAGCCAGAAATTTTTGCATAAGCAGTATTTTGTTTTTGCTTACGTTGGCTTATGCCCATTTACCAGCCTTATCATTATTGGGACAAGCAGAGAGGATTTCAAGTTTACCGAATAAAATCGCCTTAGATCTTCACATCTCAGAAATTCTTCATCAGCAAGATTATCAAACATTGGTTGCAACAACGTCCTTATTTGATGGGCAAGAACAACGGATTTTTATTAATTGGAAAGCACCGGAAAACCCACAATTAGGCGAGGTTTGGCGGGCTGATGTAAAGCTTCGCCCTATTTCTGCGAGATTAAATCATGGGGGATTTGATCGACAACAATGGTATTTTTCAAAAAGGATTATTGCCGTTGGAAATGTGCAAAGTGCGGTCAAAATTGGAGACGATTTTTCTTACCGCATACATTTTCTACAGAATAGCCTCAAGCAAACAGAGGGGCTTTCTTTGCAAGGCTTGCTTATCGCATTGGCATTTGGCGAGCGGGCTTGGTTAGATAATAAAACGTGGCTGATTTATCAACAAACTAATACGGCACATTTGATTGCGATTTCAGGGCTCCATATCGGTTTAGCCATGGGAATAGGCTTTTTCTTTGCGCGATTATTGCAACTTGCATTACCTACACGTTTTATTTCACCCTGGTTTCCGCTTTGCTTCGGTGTGTTGATTGCCTTAGGTTACGCCTATTTAGCGGGATTTAGTTTACCGACCTTTCGTGCAATGATGGCATTGCTTTTTATTGCAATCCTTCAATTTTCGCGACGATATTACACGCCTTTGCAAATGCTTTGTTTAGTGGTAGCGTTTTTACTGTTTTGTGATCCACTTATGCCACTTTCGGTGAGCTTTTGGCTTTCAGTTGGTGCCGTTGCCTGTCTGATTGAGTGGTACCGATATGTTCCCTTATCAATCATTGAGTGGCAGCATCAAAAATTATCCAACAAAGTGCGGTGGATTTTAGGCTTGTTTCATTTGCAGTTTGGGTTGTTGATTTTATTTACGCCCATTCAGCTTTTCTTTTTTAATGGCTTGGCGTTAAATGGATTCTTGGCGAATTTAATTGCTGTGCCCTTGTATAGCTTCTTACTTGTACCCTTGATTCTCTTTGCGGTATTGACCCATGGTGCATTTTCTTCTTGGCCTCTTTCAAATACGATTGCTCAAGGTGTTACACAATGCCTCAGTTTTTTTCAAGGCTCGTATATGCCGATTTCGATTAATTTATCCCTCATTCTGACCGCACTTTTAAGCCTTATTTTTGGCGGGATGTTAGGTGGATTGTATTTTGCATCTCAAGGGAAAACAAAAAATACACCGTTAAAATCAAGTCGATTTTTCACATTAAATAACACAAAAATTTTATCGTCAGAAGCTTATAAGCAAGCTCTTTTAGGCGTTATTCTTATTTCTAGTTTTTGTATTGGCACGCTTGGGTATCGATATTTCATGAAACCCAAATGGCAGTTAGATACGTTAGATGTTGGACAAGGTTTAGCAACCTTAATTGTGAAAGAGGGGAAAGGCGTGTTGTATGACACGGGACCTGCTTGGCAGAGTGGAATAGGTAGCTCTTCTATGGCGGAATTAGAGATATTACCTTATCTTCAACGGGAAGGCATTGAACTTGAAACCTTGATTTTAAGCCATGATGATAATGATCATTCAGGTGGCGCTAAAGCGATTTTAGCCGCATACCCAGACATTGAACTGATTACACCTTCTCGTAAAAACTATGGCGAAACGCACCGCACTTTTTGTCTTAAGGGGAAACAATGGCAGTGGCGAGGACTTGATTTTAAAATTCTTTCGCCAGCGCAAATTACAGACAGGGCGGAGAATCCCCAATCTTGCGTGATTTTACTAACAGATGGACAGCACCAGATTCTTTTAACCGGTGATGCTGATGTGGCAACAGAAAGATCTTTTGCTGAAAACCTCGGCAAGATAAACGTGTTACAGGTAGGGCATCATGGCAGTAAAACCTCAACAGGCGAGTTTTTACTGGCACAGACAAAACCGGATATCGCTTTAATTTCAAGTGGACGATGGAATGCGTGGAATTTTCCTCATCCAACCGTGATTGAACGGCTAAATTGTTATCAAAGTGCAGCCGAAAATACGGCTATTTCGGGCCATATTAGGTTAAACTTTACTGAAAAAGGCATTGAAATTGAAAAGGCGAGAGGAGATTTTTCACCTTGGTTTGCCCGTGTAATTGGATTATCCCCGAAATAACAGGTACAATGCAGCCAATTTTTATGAAGACAATGTGATGCAAGAACAAACTATGCAAGATAAAGATTTCTCAACCTCGCAAACTTTTAAGCGTTTATGGCCGATGATTTCACCTTTTAAATCGGGTTTATTTGTCGCTGCTGTTGCTCTCGTTTTTAATGCATTAGCTGATTCGGGCCTTATTTATATGCTTAAACCGTTGCTTGATGATGGTTTCGGAAAAGCTGATCATTCTTTCTTGAAAATGATGGCATTTGTTGTGGTTGGCATGATTATGTTGCGTGGTGTGACTAATTTTATCTCTAGCTATTGTTTGGCATGGGTATCAGGCAAAGTGGTGATGATTATGCGCCGTCGTTTGTTTAAACATTTAATGTTTATGCCAGTAAGTTTCTTTGATCGTAATTCAACGGGGAAATTGCTTTCTCGTATTACCTACGATTCAGAAATGATTGCCAACTCTTCATCTAGTTCATTAGTGACGATTGTTCGTGAAGGTGCCTATTTAATTTCATTGCTCGTGGTGATGTTCTATACCAGTTGGGAATTGACGTTAGTGCTTTTCGTCATTGGGCCAATTATTGCGGTGCTTATTCGCTTTGTATCGAAAATCTTCCGTAAGCTCAGTAAAAATATGCAAGATTCCATGGGGGAATTAACTTCTGCGACAGAACAAATGCTAAAAGGGCATAAAGAGGTGCTGTCTTTTGGTGGGCAATTAGTGGAAGAAGAGCGTTTCGATAAAGTCAGTAACGATATGCGTCGTAAGGGTATGAAGATGGTGACGGCGGATGCGATTTCTGATCCCGTTGTGCAAGTCATTGCTTCTTTGGCGTTAGCCGCGGTGCTTTATTTGGCAACCACACCATTAATTGCGGATGATAATTTAACGGCGGGTTCTTTCACTGTCGTATTTTCTTCCATGTTAGCGATGATGCGTCCGTTGAAATCTTTGACAAATGTGAACTCTCAGTTCCAACGTGGTATGGCAGCTTGTCAGACATTATTTGCTATTTTAGATTTAGAAACTGAGAAAGATAATGGCACCTATAAAGCAGAATCTGCAAAAGGTGATTTAGAATTTAAAAATGTGAGTTTTGCTTATGAGGGTAAAGAAGAAAAAGCCTTAAATAATATCTCTTTTAGCGTGCCTGCAGGTAAAACTGTGGCTTTAGTAGGGCGCTCAGGTTCAGGTAAATCAACAATTGCCAATTTAGTAACGCGTTTCTACGATATTGATGAAGGTGAGATTTTATTAGATGGCGTGAGAATTCAAGATTATCGTTTATCTAATTTACGTGAGAATTGTTCTGTCGTTTCTCAACAAGTGCATTTATTTAACGATACGATTGCCAATAATATTGCCTATGCGGCAGAAGATAAATACAGTCGTGAGCAAATTATTGAAGCAGCAAAAGCAGCTTACGCCCTAGAGTTTATCGAGAAACTTCCACAAGGTTTTGATACAGTAATCGGCGAAAATGGTGCGAGTCTTTCTGGCGGCCAACGTCAGCGTTTAGCCATTGCTCGTGCGCTATTGCGTAATTCACCTGTCTTAATTTTAGATGAAGCGACGTCTGCACTCGATACCGAATCTGAACGTGCGATTCAGTCTGCGTTAGAAGAACTGAAAAAAGATCGTACGGTATTGGTAATTGCACATCGTTTATCAACCATTGAAAATGCCGATGAAATCTTAGTTATTGAACACGGTGAAATTAAAGAACGTGGTACGCATCAAGATTTATTAGCACTTGATGGTGCGTATAAACAATTACACAGTATGCAGTTTAGCGGATAATATAATAAGGGCGAACCAATGTGTTCGCCCAAAATCAATATAGGATAAATGAAATGCCTTTTTGGTACTCTAATTCAAAGCTAGCTTGGTTACTCTTGCCTTTTTCACTGCTATTTTGGTTGATTAGCCAAATTCGCCGAGCACTATTTTCTCTTAATATCTTATCCTCTTATAAATCCCCAAAACCCGTCATTATTGTTGGTAATCTTTCTGTGGGCGGAAATGGTAAAACCCCTGTTGTGGTGTGGCTAGTTGGAGCGTTACAAAAACAAGGATTGCGTGTAGGCGTGATTTCTCGTGGTTATGGTAGCCAATCTAAAACTTATCCTTTATTTGTCACACCTGAGACCGATCCTGTTCAAGGGGGCGATGAACCCGTTTTAATCGCCAAAAGAACAGGTGTGCCCGTAGTGATTTCACCGAATCGTCAACAAGCTATCGAATTACTTTTGAAAACACAGGATTGCGATCTGATTATTTCGGATGATGGATTACAACATTATAAGTTGCAACGTGATATTGAAATTGTGGTGATGGACGCAGAACGTGCTTTAGGAAATGGCTTTGTTTTGCCTGCAGGCCCTTTACGTGAATTACCAAGTCGTTTAAAAAGTGTGGACTTTGTGATTACCAATGGTGGAAAAAATGTTTATTCTGATGCCATTATGACATTGGTTCCTCATTATGCGATTAATTTAGTGACGGCTGAAAAACGCTTACTAAGTGAGTTTACCCAAGGTTCAGCCATCGCGGGAATTGGTAATCCACAACGTTTTTTCACGATGTTGGAAAATTTAAATATTCGTTTAGCCAAGACGAAAGCTTTTCAAGATCATCAACATTTTGAGCCACAATTATTAGAAAAACTCGCTGAAAATCAACTGCTCTTTATGACGGAAAAGGATGCCGTAAAATGCCAAGCGTTTGCCAAAGAGAATTGGTGGTATGTTCCAGTTGATGCGGAGATTGTTGAGGCTGAAAATCAAGGTCAAAAACTCCCACAATTGTGGGACAAAATCCGTCATTTAGTTTAACTCTATTCGAGTGAAATATGCGTGAGAAACTCAATCCTCGATTATTAGAAGTGATCGCTTGTCCACGTTGTTTGGCAAGATTGAAATACGATCAAGAAAATCAACGGCTCATTTGCCCTTTTGAGCAAGTGGCGTATCCTATTGAAAACGGCGTGCCGGTATTGTTGGCAGAAAAAGCCGAAACATTGAAAGAATAAGGAATGATTATGTCATTTACAGTTATTATCCCTGCTCGTTTTGCATCGAGCCGCTTACCAGGTAAACCTCTAGCCGATATTGCCGGTAAGCCCATGATTCAACATGTTTTTGAAAAAGCTCAACAATCAGGGGCAAGCCGAGTGATTATCGCGACAGATAACGAACAAGTTGAAAAGGCCGCAAAAGCTTTTGGAGCAGAAGTTTGCATGACGTCAGAAGCGCATAATTCCGGTACGGAACGTTTAGCGGAAGTAGTGAGTAAGCTGGGTATTGCTGATGATGAAATCATTGTAAACATCCAAGGGGATGAACCGTTAATTCCACCTATTATTGTGAGTCAAGTAGCAGAAAATTTAGCGAAATTTAATGTGAATATGGCGACACTTGCGGTAAAAATTCATGAAGCGGAAGAGTTATTTAATCCAAATGCCGTGAAAGTCGTCACAGATAAAGATGGCTACGTTTTATATTTCTCTCGTTCAGTGATTCCTTACGATCGTGATCAATTTATGCAATTGGAGGATACCTCAAAGGCACAACTGGCCGATGCGTATCTTCGTCATATCGGTATTTATGCTTTCCAAGAAGTTTCTCTCAGACGTTTCTCATGAACCTGGTGTTTATCGTATGTATGACGATAAAGATCAGGTTATTTATGTGGGCAAAGCGAAAGATCTCAAAAAGCGACTCTCCAGCTATTTCCGCAAAAACTTAAGCAGCAAAAAAACAGAAGCCTTGGTGTCGTCAATTCATCATATCGACACAACCATTACTTCTTCTGAAACTGAAGCGTTATTGCTTGAGCATAATTTCATTAAGCTTTATCAGCCTCGTTATAACGTATTATTGCGAGATGATAAATCCTATCCTTTTATTTTATTGACGAAAGAACGTCATCCTCGTATTACTTCTTATCGTGGAACGAAAAAAATTGCAGGCGAATATTTTGGCCCTTATCCTCATGCCGGTGCAGTGCGTGAAACTTTGTCGTTAATGCAAAAATTGTTCCCTGTTCGTCAATGTGAAAATTCGGTTTATAACAATCGTTCCCGCCCTTGTTTGCAATATCAAATCGGGCGTTGCTCAGCACCTTGTGTACCAGGTTATGTGACTGATGAGGAATATAACCAACAAGTTGAATTAGCGCGATTATTTTTGCAAGGGAAAGATCAACAAGTATTAGATTACCTGATTGGCAAAATGGAGCAGGCGAGCCGAGACTTAGATTTTGAAGGGGCGGCGCGTTATCGTGATCAAATTCAAGCCGTTCGTGCAGTTATCGAAAAACAATTCGTATCCAATGAGCGTTTGGATGACATGGATATTATGTCTATTGCGTATCAGCACGGTTTAGCTTGTGTTCAGGTGATGTTTATTCGTCAAGGCAAAGTATTAGGCAATCGCAGTTATTTTCCGAAAGTACCCGCTAATACAGATTTATCTGAACTCACAGCCACTTTTGTTGGGCAGTTCTATTTGCAAGGTCATCAGGGCAGAAGTATCCCAAATAGTATTATTGTGGATCATAAATTAGATGAAAAAGCTGAGCTTGAAGCCTTATTAACGGAACAAGCTGGCAGAAAAGTGGTGATACAAGAATCCGCTAAAGGCGATAAAGGTAAATATCTACAACTAGCACAGATTAATGCTAAAGCGGCTTTGGCAACTCAGCTCAAACAATCTTCCCGAATGCACGAACGTTATCAAGCGCTTTGCGAGTTGCTCGATATGCCTGAAATTAAACGTATGGAATGTTTTGATATTAGCCATACGATGGGAAATCAAACCGTGGCATCTTGCGTGGTATTTAATCAAGAAGCTCCACTGAAATCAGATTATCGCCGTTTTAATATTGAAGGCATTACAGGTGGTGATGACTATGCAGCGATGGAGCAAGCCTTAAAGAAACGTTATGACCGTGATCTTGATGAAGATAAAATCCCCGATATTATTTTTATTGATGGTGGTAAAGGGCAGCTTAATCGAGCCTTAGAGGTTTTTCATCACCTCAACGTAAAATGGGATAAAAATCGACCGCACTTAATAGGTGTGGCAAAAGGTGTGGATCGTCGAGCAGGGCAAGAAGTGTTGATTATCAGCAAACAAGATCGTGAGATTCATTTGCCGGATGATAGCCTTGCACTGCATTTAATCCAACATATTCGAGATGAAAGCCATAATCATGCGATTAGCGGCCATCGTCAAAAACGCCAAAAAGCCTTTACCCAAAGTGGATTGGAAACCATTGAAGGGGTAGGCGCTAAACGACGTCAAGCCTTGTTGAAATATTTAGGTGGATTGCAAGGTGTCAAAAATGCCACATTGGATGAGATCGCATCAGTACCTGGTATTTCTAAAGCCTTAGCAGAAAAGATTTTCGAGACCTTAAAAAGTTAGGAAAAATCTTGATTTTCTAGGCAAACTGTCTATTATTTCAACCTTTCGGATTTTATATAGGAACATATTATGTTTGAATGGCTTGTTGATCCTGAAGCATGGATTTCTCTTGCTACGTTAACAGCATTAGAAATTGTTTTAGGTATCGATAACATTATTTTTATTAGTATTTTAGTGGGACGTTTACCGGCGAATCAACGCCAATCTGGTCGTATTATCGGTCTTGGGTTAGCGATGATTACTCGTATTTTACTTCTTGTTTCCCTTTCTTGGATGATGAAATTAACGGAGCCGCTATTTACTTTAGTCGGTCAGGAAATTTCAGGCCGTGATTTGATTTTATTCCTCGGGGGCTTGTTCCTGATTGTAAAAAGTGTAGGTGAAATTAAAGAAGCAATGCATCCTGAAGCACATCATGAAGAAGAAACGAACAAGAAGAAAGTCAGTTACTTGGGCGTGTTAATCCAAATTGCGGTTTTAGATATTGTGTTTTCTTTAGACTCTGTGATTACGGCAGTAGGCATGGCAAACCACCTTCCAGTGATGATTTTAGCGATTATGCTTGCGGTTGGTGTCATGATGTTTGCGGCGAAACCAATTGGTGATTTTGTAGATACTCATCCAACATTGAAGATTTTGGCTTTAGCCTTCTTAATTTTAGTGGGAGTAAGTTTAATTGCTGAAAGCTTGGATATTCATATTCCGAAAGGCTACATTTACTTTGCCATGGGCTTCTCTGCAGTGGTGGAAATGCTCAACATTAAGATGAGAAAAACACTTGGACATTAATCATATAAAAGGCGGAACAATATGTTCCGCCTTTTTTAGTGATGATAGAAAACCCCTTTTCCGTATAAATACAGTGTGACGTGTTCTCCAATTTGGTAATGATTAATGAGATCTTCATTAAGATTAAATTCATAACCGCCTACATCAATACAAAGATTAATGGCACGTCCTTTCGATTCAATCCGTTTAATCTCACCTTTAAAAGACGCTGTCGAATCTTGGATTTTTTTTGCAAGAGAGAATTGCTCAGGGCGGAATAAAACCTTCCCTTGCGTATGACCATTTCCTTTATTTTCTACAGCAACATCACCTAATTGACAGGTCGCGATAGCATCATTTTTTAATGTTGCAGGGAAAATAATACTTTCTCCTATAAATGTTGCGATGGATAAATGCTGTGGTGACCAATACAGTGTTTTAGGTGTCGCAATTTGGAGGATTCTTCCTTCTTGAATCACCGCAATTTTATCTGCATAACAGAGTGCTTCATCACGATCA
>JAGZXE010000078.1:0-6312 GCA_018378615.1 Parahaemophilus parainfluenzae | reverse complement strand
TCAGCAACAAGTTTGTCGTAACATACGATTGAACCTGCTTGTAACATACCGCAAAGAATGGTTTGTTCACCCATTAAGTCAGATTTTACTTCTGCAACGAATGAAGATTCTAATACGCCCGCACGGTCACCACCAGTTGCTGCAGCCCATGCTTTCGCAATTGCCATACCTTCACCACGTGGGTCATTTGCAGGGTGAACTGCGATTAATGTTGGCACACCGAAACCACGTTTGTATTCTTCACGTACTTCAGTACCTGGACATTTTGGTGCACTCATCACCACAGTGATGTCTTCACGGATTTGCTCACCTACTTCAACGATGTTGAAACCGTGTGAGTAACCGAACGCAGAATCTTTTTTCATTAATGGCATTACATCAGCCACCACTTTAGAGTGTTGTTTGTCTGGTGTTAAGTTGATCACTAAGTCTGCAGTTGGGATTAACTCTTGGTAAGTGCCAACTTTAAAGCCGTTTTCTGTTGCACGTTGGAATGATGCACGTTTTTCTGCAATCGCTTCAGGGCGTAATGCATAAGAAATGTCTAAGCCAGAGTCACGCATATTTAAACCTTGGTTTAAACCTTGCGCACCACAACCTACGATAACGATTTTTTTGCCTTTTAAGTAGTTGCAACCGTCAGCAAATTCGCTGCGATCCATAAAACGACAACGACCTAATTGGTCTAATTTTTCGCGTAAATTTAATGTGTTGAAATAGTTAGCCATTTTTCATCCTTTCTATGATGTTGATTAATGTGTATGAGGTTGTGTTTGAATATAGTTTTTTGTTGTGAAGTGGATTATAAGGTTTTTAGTTGTTGCGTAAAGTGATATTATTGACACTTAGTGTTGCAATTTTTGCAACGTTATTTGCTTTTAACGATATATATGAACTTTCAAGACCTCCAAATATTTCTTCATCTTGCAGAGACACAAAATTTTGCTAAAACCGCTACGCAAAATCATATGTCTCCGTCTACGCTTTCACGCCAGATTCAACGCATGGAAGAGGAATTAGAACAACCTTTATTTATTCGTGATAATCGACAAGTACGCTTAACCGAACAAGGCGAGAAATTTCTGCAATTTGCGAAAGCAGAATGGCAAAACTGGCAACAGTTTAAGCGCCAACTTCGGGATAATTCAGCGGAATTAAGTGGAGAGTTACGTTTATTTTGTTCGGTAACGGCTTCATATAGCCACTTGCCACAGGTGTTAGCCAAGTTTCGTACGCGTTATCCGAAAGTTGAAATTCAACTGACAACGGGTGACCCCGCTTCTGCGGTGCAATTCATTCAATCGGAACAGGTGGATCTTGCTTTGGCGGGAAAACCGAATAATCTGCCGGCCGGATTAGAGTTTTATAAGATTGATGATATTTCCCTTTCATTAATTGCGCCTCGAGTCGCTTGTTTAGCCACACAACTATTACAAGAAGAACCTATCAATTGGCAGCAAATGCCTTTCATTTTGCCGTTAGATGGAATGGCACGTCAGCGTATCGAACAATGGCTACGTAGCAAACACATTAAACATCCCAAAATTTATGCTACTGTGGCAGGTCATGAAGGCATTGTGCCAATGGTGGCACTTGGTTTTGGATTAGCGATGTTGCCGGATGTGGTGATTGATAATAACCCTATGTCAAAAGACGTGTCTCGTTTAAATTTAGACAATCCCGTTGAGGCGTTTGATTTAGGTGTTTGTGTGCAAAAAAGAAATTTAGCGAACCCCCTAATTCGTGCATTTTGGGAGATGTTAGACTAAAATAATAAGCAGAATTAACCTAAGGATTTATTATGTTAAGAGGCATACTTATTTCACTTTTAGCCTCGCTTTTATTTGGCTATATGTATTATTTTTCCACGTTACTGAAACCGCTCAGTGGCACGGATATTTTCGGCTATCGAATGCTGTTTACATTCCCTTTCGTTGCCCTTTCCGTCATCATGTTTAAGCAAAAACAGGCATTAGTGGAACATATAAAACGCATCAAAAAACAACCGCTCTTTGCCCTTTCCTATATCACCTGTGGCGCATTAATGGGTTATCAAATGTGGCTCTTTTTGTGGGCACCCAATAATGGCAGCTCCCTAAGTGTTTCTTTCGGTTATTTATTGTTGCCAATTGTGATGGTGGCCGCAGGACGGATCATTTTTAAAGAACGAATTTCAACATTGAAATTCATTGCCGTGTTAATTGCAGCAGTAGGAGTGATTTCTAACATTATTTTAAAAGGTGAATTATCTTGGGAAGCCATTGTTATCTGTGTGGGTTACACTACCTACTTCTCGATACGAAAAGCCTTAAAAAATACCGATCTTGGTGCCTTTTGCTTAGAAATGATCTCATTATTGCCAGTTAGCATTTACTTTGCCCTTCAAACTGATTTTGCCACCGTGCAAGAATCAAATCCTAATATTTGGGGATTATTGGTATTACTCGGGCTTATTAGTGGTGCTGCATTAATTGCTTACGTGATTGCCAGCAATATGCTACCGATGAATTTGCTTGGCCTTTTAGGTTATGTTGAAACCATTTTGATGGTGATTATTTCATTTTTAATTGGAGAGGAAATGGATGCGGACAGCTATCCGTTATTCATTTGTTTAGTATTGGCGATGAGCCTGATTATTTTTGATGGCGTGTATAAACAGCGCGCAAAGGGAACAAACCATGTCGTTTAAAGAAATTAGTCCAGAACAAGCTTGGGAAATGATGCAAAATGGTGCCATGCTTGCAGACATTCGGGATCCACAACGTTTTACCTATTCCCATGCGAAAGGAGCGTTTCATTTAACTAACCAAAGCTTTTTACAATTTGAAGAATTGGTGGACTTTGACTCCCCGATTATCGTGAGTTGTTATCATGGCGTAAGCAGTCGAAATGTGGCGACTTTCCTCGTTGAACAAGGCTATGAAAATGTGTTTAGCGTCATTGGTGGATTTGATGGTTGGGTAAAAGCTGGTTTACCGATAGAAACGGCTTATTAATATTTTTTTGATTTAAAGTGCGGTGAAATTTACCGCACTTTTCTTTTTGTCTCGCTATTGCTTATCCACAATCGCTTTCAACATCGCATAAGATTGGGCTTGTTTTTGCTCATCAAAAATATAGCTCACCGCCATAATTTCATCAAAATGTACCCGTTCACGCAGTTGCTTGAGTTGAAATTCCACACTTTCAGGACTACCAATAAGCGAACAAGCGGTCATTTGTTCCACTACAGCACGCTCTTGGTTGTAAATCGGGATCTCCTCGAAATCGACTGGACCAAAGTGCGGTTTCTTTTGGGCATGCATTTGGGCTTTCCAAACATCTTCCTCTGATGCCAAAGGCGGTTGTAAATTTTGCTGTGCGTTAGTGACCACATTTAAGAAAAATAGTGTTTGTGTTGTCACCAGTTGTTTTGCTTCTTTATCGGTTTCAGCAACAATCGCGTTCACACCTAAGATGACATAAGGCTCAGCAAGATAGGTAGAAGGTTTGAAGTTTTTGCGATAAATCTCCACTGCCATTTCCATCATGCGTGGCGCAAAGTGTGAAGCAAATGCATAAGGCAAGCCAAGTTCTGCCGCAAGATAGGCACTTTCGGTGCTGGAACCCAAAATATAAAATGGTATATTCAAGCCTGCGGAAGGGTAAGCTGAAACTGGGTTGCTATCTTTAAAGTAACCACGAAGTTCCGCAATTTCTGCAGGGAAATCCAGACTGTTTCGCCCACGACGAAGTGCTGCAGCCGTTTGCATATCAGTTCCTGGTGCACGCCCTAAACCGAGCTCAACTCGGTTTGGATAAAGTGTCTCCAGTGTGCCATATTGCTCAGCTACGACATACGGTGAATGATTCGGTAACATCACACCACCTGACCCCACGCGCAAAGTTTTCGTATTGGCTAGCGTATATTGAATTAAAAGTGCGGTCGCTGAACTCACCAAATTTTTCATATTATGATGCTCAGCAATCCAATAGCGTTCAATGCCAATGTTCTCAGCATGTTTTGCAAGATTTACCATCGAATCGACCGCTTGCAAATAAGTTTGCCCTTCACGAACGGGGGCAAGATTAAGAATAGAGAGCTTCATTTTATTTCCTCATGATAGATTTATTGAGCATTATTATACGTGTTTTTTCTGGCAGAAATATCGATAAAATTGGAATAGACTGTTCCGAGAAAAGAAAAAATATTGCAAAATAAGCACAAATTCAGATGTATTCGAAAAAATGATTGTATTTAATAATATTTCCCTAAAGCGTGGGCAAACCGAATTGCTCGAGAATGCCACGGCGACTATCAATCCGAAACAAAAAGTCGGCTTGGTGGGTAAAAATGGTTGCGGTAAGTCTTCTCTTTTTGCCCTATTAAAAAAAGAATTAACGCCAGAGGGCGGCGAGGTCACTTATCCATCCAACTGGCGGGTATCTTGGGTGAATCAAGAAACGCCAGCATTGGATATTCCCGCTATTGATTATGTGATTCAAGGGGATCGCGAATATTGCCGTTTGCAGCAGGAATTAAACGAAGCCAATGAGCGTAATGATGGTCATGCGATCGCACGTATTCACGGGCAATTAGAAACCTTGGACGCTTGGACAATTCAATCTCGCGCGGCTTCCTTATTACATGGTTTAGGCTTTAGCCAAGACGAAATCACTCAACCGGTGAAATCCTTCTCTGGTGGTTGGCGGATGCGCTTGAATTTGGCGCAAGCATTGCTTTGTCCATCGGATTTATTATTACTGGATGAGCCAACCAACCATTTAGACTTGGATGCAGTTATTTGGTTAGAACGTTGTTTAGTGCAATATCAAGGTACTTTGGTATTAATTTCCCACGACCGTGATTTTCTTGATCCAATTGTGACAAAAATCCTCCATATCGAAAATCAGAAGCTAAACGAATACACGGGTGATTATTCCTCCTTTGAAGTGCAACGGGCAACCAAGCTGGCACAACAAACGGCCATGTATCGTCAGCAACAACAAAAAATTTCCCATTTACAAAAATATATCGACCGTTTTAAAGCCAAAGCAACCAAAGCCAAACAAGCACAAAGCCGTATGAAAGCCTTAGAGCGCATGGAGCTAATTGCACCGGCTTATGTGGATAATCCTTTTACCTTTGAATTTCGCCCTCCGCTATCCTTGCCGAACCCTTTGGTGATGATTGAACAGGCGAGCGCAGGTTATGGCAATGGTGAAAATGCGGTAGAAATTTTAACTAAAATTAAGTTGAATTTAGTGCCGGGTTCGCGCATCGGTTTGCTCGGGAAAAACGGTGCGGGGAAATCAACGTTGATTAAATTGTTAGCCGGCGATCTCACCGCACTTTCTGGCACTGTGCAATTAGCTAAAGGCGTACAACTCGGCTATTTTGCTCAGCATCAGCTCGATACCCTACGCGCAGACGAATCTGCCCTCTGGCACATGCAGAGACTCGCACCGGAACAAACGGAGCAACAGGTTCGGGATTATCTCGGGAGTTTTGCGTTCCATGGTGACAAAGTTAATCAAGCGGTGAAAGCCTTTTCCGGCGGGGAAAAAGCCCGTTTGGTACTTGCGCTAATTGTTTGGCAACGTCCAAACTTATTACTACTCGATGAACCAACTAACCATTTAGATTTGGATATGCGTCAGGCATTAACCGAAGCGCTGGTGGATTACGAAGGCTCTTTGGTGGTGGTTTCCCATGATCGTCACTTACTACGCAATACCGTGGAGGAATTCTATTTGGTCCACGATAAAAAAGTGGAAGAATTCAAAGGCGATTTAGAGGATTATCAAAAGTGGCTGAATGAACAAAACAGTGCACCAGAAAATAAATCCTCGGAGAAAAATGACGACAACGAAAATTCCATGCAAAATCGTAAGGAACAAAAACGTCGTGAGGCCGAACTTCGCCAACAAACGGCACCTCTTCGCAAACAAATCTCCCAACTGGAGGAAAAAATGAATAAACATTCCTCCAAACTTGCGGATATTGAAAACCAATTGGCGGATTCCGAACTATACAGCACGGAAAATAAAGAAAAATTAACCGCACTTTTAGCGCAACAAGTAGAGGTGAAGAAAGCCTTGGAAGAAGTCGAAATGGATTGGTTAGCAGCCCAGGAAGAATTGGAAACAATGCTACAAGCATAGGGACAGCGTATGAGTCAAAGCCTTTTCCAACACACAAAACACGAAGAATATTGCCCACAATGCGGCGCGCCTTTGCAAATGAAACAGGGGAAAAAGGGGCTGTTTTTAGGTTGTTCGGCATATCCTGCCTGTGATTATTTGCGCCCCTTGCATAAGGTGGAACATAAG
>JAGZXE010000077.1:0-8619 GCA_018378615.1 Parahaemophilus parainfluenzae | reverse complement strand
CGCTGAAGCTGAAGTGAAAGACAACGGCGACGGTACTCATACTGTAACCATCAAAGACGGCAACGGTAACACTACAACCACTATCGTGAAAGACGGTGCGACTGGTGCAGACGGTAAGAATGCAGAAGCGGAAGTTAAAGACAACGGCGACGGCACTCATACTGTGACCATTAAAGATGGTAACGGTAAAACTACTACTACTGTTGTTAAAGATGGAGCAACCGGTGCGAAAGGTGATACTGGTGCAGATGGTAAGAATGCAGAAGCTGAAGTTAAAGACAACGGCGACGGTACTCACACTGTAACCATTAAAGATGGTAACGGTAATACCTCAACCACTATCGTGAAAGACGGTGCAACTGGTGCAGATGGTAAGAATGCTGAAGCAGATGTTAAAGACAACGGTGATGGCACTCATACTGTGACCATTAAAGATGGTAACGGTAAAACTACTACTACTATCGTTAAAAACGGTGAAGACGGTAAGAATGCACAAGCTGAAGTGAAAGACAACGGCAACGGTACTCACACAGTCACTATCGTGGATGGTAACGGTAAACAAACTGTAACAACCATTAGAAATGGTAAAGACGGTAGAGACGGTAAAGATGCCGATGGTACATTTGGTTTAGTTGATGAAACTGGTTCAAGCCAAGGTACAATCACGAAGAAACTGAATAACACAATTCAGATTAAAGGTGATGCAGGTACTAAGGTTAAAGTTTACGATAAACAAACCGGTAAAACTGTTGAGAAAGAAGTTCAAAATATCTTCGTTAAGAAAGATGGCGATGCATTAAAAGTAAGTCTGAACCCAGATGTAACTGTTAATAGTGTAACAACAAATGAACTTAAAGCAGGTCCAGTAACCATCAACCAAGACGGTATCGATGCAGGCAACAAGACTATCCAAAATGTTGCTCCAGGTGTTAAAGATACTGATGCTGTAAACGTTTCACAATTACGTAGTAACATCACCAATGTTAACAACCGCATTGATGGTGTACGTAAAGAAGCTCGCGGCGGTATCGCAGGTGCTAACGCCGCAGCAGGTTTACCTCAAGTTTACATCCCAGGTAAATCAATGGTTGCCGCTTCTGCAGGTACTTTCAAAGGTGAAAGCGCTGTAGCAGTAGGTTACTCACGCTCAAGCGACAATGGTAAAGTTATCTTCAAACTTCAAGGTAACGCCAATACCCAAGGCGACGTAGGTGGCTCTGTGGGTGTAGGTTACCAATGGTAATTTAACTTTCCATTAAAATAGATAAAAACCCAGCCTCGGCTGGGTTTTTTATTTGTACCAAATTAAGGATAAAATGAGATAGAATGAGCATACAATAATATTTATAAAAAAGCGTTTTGTGATTAATTAGAGAAACTTAAGGATAATGTAACTAAATGACCACTTCAGAAAAAATCAATATTGCGTTTGCGATTGATGCAAAATATACCCCCCATTTGGAAGCGTTGCTAAAGTCAATTTGTTACTATAATAAGAACGTCAATTTTTATGTCTTACATAATGACATTCCCACAGAATGGTTTGAGGGGATTCAATGTAAATTAGAGAAAATGGGAAATAACTTATTTTCTATTCATATTTCTGACGATATTTTTAAAGATTATAAGACGTTGGAACATATTTCTTCGTCGAGTAGTTATTATCGTCTTATGATCCCCAAACTGATTAATCAAGATCGTGTGTTATATTTGGACGCAGATATTATTGTGAATGGACCATTATCTGATTTTTATTATAGCGATCTGAATGGTGCTCCTGTAGGCGTTGTGAAAGATTATGGGATGGGGGAACACTTTCCGTTTCCTTATTTAGATGCATCAGTTTCCAAAAAATATTTCAATAGCGGTGTTCTGTTGGTTGATTGTGCTAAATGGCGTAATGAAGGTTTAGTCGACACATTATTGCAAACGGTTAAAGAGTATGGTGATCAAGTGTTGTACGGTGATCAGTGTATTTTGAATATTGTTTTACGAGAAAAGGCAAAATATTATAGTTTCACTGAAAATGCGCAGGTGCAATATATTGAAGCGATTAAAAATCGGCATAATATTAAGTCAATTAGCCTTGATGCAACTCCAACAATCATTCATTATGCTGCAAAGCATAAACCTTGGGATAATCAAAACCCAGCATTATTTGAGCGTGAGAAATATTGGTTTTTTCGCCATCTAGATTGGTCTTATCTTATTATGCGACCGAATAAAATTTTATAGTGTAATCTTAATTCTAGATAGCTAACGCAATTTCTCAGCAAGATTGAGAATGAGTTTCCCAAGTATAGGTAGTGGATCGTTATTTATGAGATCTTGATATTTCAGTGTTAATTTTGTAGAACGCAGAGGTTGTTGACGAGCAACCTGTATTTGTTTCTCATCAGATGCACGATATTTATAGGCAATAAGACGAAGCTCATCAAGAGATATGTCCATATTATGGGCGAGTAAATCACGTAACTGATTTTCCCAAGCAAAATCACGAAACCCCTTTTTTTCCATCACCATCGTGATAGATTTTTCCAAGACTTTTTTAATTTGCTGAATTGTTGAGCGAATAGGATAATGCCCTAACCATAAATCATCCGTTTCGATGAACTTTGCATTAAATCGTTCAATAAACCAGTAATAGTAGTTGGCACTATTTGGTGCAATAAATACACTACTTTGAACTTCTTTTCCTTCAGCATTTCGTACGGAATGGCTGCCTATAGTTAATGTACAGGTTTCTGCAACCGCTCGTGGAATAATGACTTTTGGTGTGAGAATCTCTTCTTTTCGTTGGTCGGTAAAGTGGCAAATAAAATCCGGATCATACTCCGTAGAGCTTGGTAGATAGCCTCGCCAGGTATACATCCCAACATGATTTTGAGGAATCAGTGTGAGAAAATAATGTAATATTTCGCGAGATGGGCAATAAATTAACTCATCTGCATCAAGTGGAAAAATATAATCAATGTCAGCATCATTATTTAGAATATATTGCATCATTTGATTCATAATTCGTTCTTGAGCATATTCTAATTCATTATAGTGATAGATATGAATTAGTAATCCTTCTTGTTTAAGAAGTGTGAGAATTTCACGCGTATTGTCACTGCTATTGTGGTCAACAATATGAAGTTCATCTAATAAAGTTAAATTGTGGCGAATAAAGGTTTCAATGATATCACTTTCATTGCGCACCATACTTAAACCAACGAATTTTTTATTCATTTCTTATTTACCTAGCAGAACGCCTAATATTTTTAAAGATACTCTTTTGCTAATTTTAAATTGTCTAGTAACAGTTTTCGGTTTGGTTCTGGTACGGCGGGATTAAATAATAATTCGACGCAAAGATCATGACAAAGCTGGTAATTGCCCACCGAATTCGCACTTATAGCCAGTTCCTCTTTAGCTTTCCATTCATAAACAGAGTGATCCACAAAAAGAATATCTTTACTAAGGGGAATGTTTGCCGCCACAGTTGCATAAATATAAGCCAGTCTGGCTTTATTGTGGTGGCGTAATTGACGCGCTAAATGATAAAGACTTTCCGCTCGTTGTGGGCGATATTCATACGTGGCTAGTAATAAACGTTGTATCTCATCTAGTGGAGCATTTAATTCGATTTTTAATAAACTGATTTGTAGCAGTGAATGATAGACTTCTTCATACCATCCGCCTAGATTAGCTCGAATTGCATACCATTCGATGGCTTTTTCATACAAATCCGCATCGCGATAGGATTGTGCAGTATAAAACGCATAGCGATCTTTAAGATCTTCATCTTCAGGTGAATAGAATGCTTTTTCTAAAGTCAGCGCATCTTGAAGATATTTTTGTGGATTGTTGCTGCGAGCACCAAAACGCCCACTAATCACATAATAGTCACCAAAGATTTTTTGCTCCACAACTGTTTTTTTACGTTGTTCAACAAATTCATGCAATACGCCACGCCAATAGAATGACCCATCATTACGAAACATAAGTGTTCGGAAATAAACATTTGCACCAGTTACGCTATTTGCCATGCGCAGATAATAGCGATCACTTGTTAGCTCTTCAGGTAATACAAAATTTCCCTCAAAGCGGTCGTCTGCATCAAAGATGAATACATAATCTGTTTTTCCTTGTGCATGTTGTAACGCACAGTTACGGTTATGGGCAAAGTTAACCCATTCATCGTGGTGAATTTCGCCTTGAATGCCTTTTTCAGCAAAGAATTGTTTGATAATTTCTGCGGTATTATCATCTGAGCCCGTATCACTAATGACATAATAGTCGAGGGGAACATGAGCAATAATGTTCTCTAATGTATCTCGGATGATGGCAGATTCATTTTTGACAATCATATTTAAACAGATTGTTTTTTTATCAGTTCTTTGAGACATTAAAAGATTCTCTTTTTGTTGATAAGTGCGGTTATTTTTTAGCTTATTTTTGACTATTCGGTCACGTAGAAAACTTGTTTTTCAAATTCATGTTTACCGATTTTTACCGTCAGCACATATTTGCCGATAGGATCTCTACGGTCGAACGCCCAACAATTCATCATATATTTACCATTATCAATAGTGGGTCTGGTATAAGTGATGGTATGGAGTTTTTTATTTGGTGATGAAACAACTTTGGCATTTTCAATTATGCTTTTAAATTCAATTTTAGCTTGAGCCTTAAAAGTTTCGCTTACTGTCGCTTTTTTACCAAAATTACCTGTTGCGACCCAACATACTTTCTCTGTTTTTTTTGAGCGAGACATTTCTTTTTTGTGTAAATCGGGTGATGGTGCAGGTTCATTCGTTCTATCAAACACAGAAAGATAAATTGTCGGCTCATTTTTCGCTTCTTTAGCACTATCTTTTGATTCTGGTGAGGCCGCGAATGTGCCTGCTGAAAATAAGGTCGTAATTAAAGCGAATGTTGAGATTTTTTTCATGTTAGATTCCTTTTATGTGATTATTTTATTGAACAAGCATTATACCAAGGCAGCCCATATCTGCCAGCATTAAATTGGATGAGCCAAATAAGAATGGATGCGTATTTGACGAAGGCTGTTCAAATTTTACTAAAATTTGTACTTTCTTTTTCACCCAAACCGTGTCTTTCCAGGCAAGTTCTGACACATCGACGTTGACGTCATCTTGGCTTTCAATCACAAATTTAGCCCCTTGAATGGTGAAACCCACTGGCAGTGAGCTGTTGATGATCCAACGTTCGACAGTGCCGACTTTCGCTGAAACATCAACACGACGCGGGTCAAAGCGTTGTTTGTTGATCAAGCCATTTGTGACATCTAATTCAAAGGTACGTTCTTGCGCGATTTTACTTGCGAGCATAGCGGAAGCATCAGTATTGAATGAGTCATTCATTTTTTTACTGAATGCAGAGATTTCACCTAGTGGACGAAGTTCTAAAACGGTGTTATCTGCAAAATCATTACCTGAGCTGAATAGATTTTTGATTTTGTCGAAGAAACCACGTTTTACGCCAGAAATAAGTGATACGCCTTGGCCTTCGCTTAAATTAACTAACACTTCTGCGCGTTCACCCGGTGCTAGAATGAGAGAATTAATCGCTTTACCTTGTGGTAAAAAACCTAAATCTCTCGCAACAAGTAACATCTCCTGTTCATTATCTAAACGGAGATCATAGGCTCTTGCCAATGAGGCGTTGAGTAAACGTAAACGTACCCAACCGCGAGGGACGTCAAGATAAGGTGCTTCCTGTCCATTAACGAGAAGACGATTACCAACAAAGTGCGGTTGATTTTGCTTAAATAATTGTAATCCGTCACCGTTAAATTCCATGTCTTGTAAGATTAATGGAATATCATCCACACCGTATTTATGAGGTAGCTGAGATTTTAAGCTTTGATCATCTTCAATCAACCACATCCCGACGATGCCGCGATAAGTTTGATAAGCCGAGTTTGCCAGGGTGGCAGAGCGATACCAGCAAGTCGCAGCAGGTTGGTCTATTGGGATAATCGGTGCCCAAGATTCCCCTTTTTTGAGGACTTTTGCAGCACCACCAAATAGTTCACCACTGGCTTGCAGCGGTTGAAATTGCGGTAGTTTTTAATAATTGGCGACGAGAAAGACGCAACATATTATTTTCCTTGTGCAATTTCCGCATCGAGTTCAGCGATGCGTTTTTCCATCAAATCGTGGCAGTAAGAGGCGAGTTCGCGTACATTGTCTTTTGTGTAGGATGAAGTATCAATCGGATCTATCATTTCACAAACCACCTTGCCGTTATCCCAACGATTTAAATCAATTTTGTTATGCGTCGTCGAACACACCACGGGCACGATTGGCACACCAGCCGCAATCGCCGCATGGAATGCGCCTGTTTTGAATGGCAATAAACCACGACCACGGCTACGTGTGCCTTCAGGGAACATCCAAATTGACAGGTTGTCTTTATTGATACGACGAGCAAGTTCCGTCATGGTGCTGTGTGCTTTAGAACGATTTTCACGATCCAAGAAAATATTGCCGGTTACCCAATATAAAATACCGAAGAAAGGAATCCAAATTAGGCTTTTTTTACCCACACTCACTGTACGAGGGAGTACCATGTAAGAGATGGTTACCATATCGAAATTATTTTGGTGGTTACCGATGTAAATACAACGCGGCATATTCTCTTTATTTTGTGGAAAACGGTGTTCTACTTTTAAGCCAAATAAAGGGTATAAACGACCAAACCAGCGAGCCATAACGCCAACATTGCTTGGGTTTTTGAAACGAATAAAGGAATAGATCGTACCGAGCACACAAATTAAAATACAACAAAGTGCAACGATGAGAATTCTGGCGATTTTTAACATAGAAAATACCTAATTAAAATTTTTGGAAAGTATAGCAAATTACACAAAAATGTGTGCTAATCTAATGAAAAAAATGACGGAATAGTTATGAAACCCATTTATTTTATTGCAGATCTTCATTTGAGCGAAACGCATCCGGAATTAACCGCACTTTTTAACGATTTTATGCAAAACAAAGCGCAAGAAGCCCAAGCGGTTTATATTTTGGGGGATCTTTTTGATTTTTGGATTGGTGACGATGAAACGTCACCTTTAATCTCACAAGTAAAACAGTTGATTAAAAACCTGACAGAAAAGGGCATTGCTTGTTATTTCATTCACGGTAATCGAGATTTTCTGCTGGGGAAAAAATTTGCACAAGATTGTGGTTTAACGTTATTGCCTGATTACTATTGTGTTGATCTTGGTGGCGTGAAAACCTTAATTTGTCATGGTGATACCTTATGTATTGATGATGTGAAATATCAACAATTTCGCCGAAAAGTACATCAAAAATGGCGACAAAAATTGTTTTTATGTTTGCCATTAAAAGTGCGGTTAAAAATTGCAGAGAAAATTCGCGCAAAAAGCAAAGAAGATAAGCAATATAAGTCGCTGGATATCATGGATGTGAATTTAGCGTTTACGGCACAAACAGTGAAAGAATTTGGCGTAGAACGGTTAATTCACGGTCATACGCATCGAGAAGCCATTCATCAGGAAAAAGGGTACACGCGAATTGTGTTAGGCGATTGGCGAAAGGATTATGCCTCAATTCTGGAAGTAACAGAAAACGGTTATCGGTTTATTTAAACAAAAAGCACAGGATTAAACCTGTGCTTTTTTGTATTAAAACGTGCTGATTTTCAACTGCACTTTATTCTACGGTTACCGATTTCGCTAAGTTACGAGGTTGATCCACGTCGGTTCCTTTTATTAATGCCACATGGTATGACAATAATTGCATCGGAACGGTGTAGAAAATTGGCGCAATAATTTCATTCACTTTTGGCATAGTGATAATTTTCATGCCTTCGCTTGGTGTGAAGCCTGCTTCTTTATCAGCGAACACATAAAGCTGACCACCACGAGCACGTACCTCTTCAATGTTTGATTTCACTTTTTCAAGCAATTCATTGTTTGGTGCGACCACGATAACCGGCATATCTGCATCGATTAAGGCGAGTGGACCGTGTTTTAATTCACCTGCCGCATAAGCTTCAGCATGGATATAAGAAATTTCTTTTAATTTTAATGAAGCTTCCATTGCGATAGGGTAGAACTCACCACGACCTAAGAAAAGTGCATGGTTTTTCTCTGCAAAGTCTTCTGCTAATGCTTCGATATCTTTATCAAATGCAAGGGCTTTTTCAACTTCAGCCGGAAGTGATTGTAACGCTTTTACAATTTCCACTTCTTGTTCATTTGAGATGTTGCCTTTTACTTTACCAATTGCAGTGACTAACATTAATAATGCGGCCAACTGAGTGGTAAACGCTTTAGTTGATGCCACACCGACTTCAACGCCTGCACGAGTCATGAAGGCGAGATCCGATTCACGTACTAAAGATGAACTTGATACGTTACAGATCGTTAAGGCTGCCATGTAACCTTTTTCTTTTGCAAGACGAAGTGCTGCAAGGGTATCTGCCGTTTCACCTGATTGAGAGATAGTCACTAACAAGCTATTTGGGCGAGTCACAAATTTACGATAGCGGAATTCAGATGCGATTTCAACATCACAGCTTACGCCAGCAAGTGCTTCAAACCAGTAACGAGCAGTCATCCCTGCATTATAAGAGGTACCA
>JAGZXE010000076.1:0-6452 GCA_018378615.1 Parahaemophilus parainfluenzae | reverse complement strand
TTTACCGTTGCTCGAAAGCTGGGAAAGTAAACAAGCTGAACCGCTTAACCCAAACCTACTCTTTGCCGGGCAATATTTTGACCAAGAAAGTGGATTAGCCTATAACCGTTTTAGATATTACGACCCACAAAGTGGCTGCTATCTAAAATCCGACCCAATTGGGTTAGCGGGTGGTGAAACACCTTATGCTTATGTGCATAATCCTTGGGATTGGTTAGATCCGTTTGGATTGGCGAAATGTAAAAAACCAGGAGGCTATAAAACTCATGATGTTGATGAACATGGTTTACTGTCACCTAAATCCAATAGAGCACCTGGATATACCAATACTGCTGCTGATAGTAGAATTCAATCACATCACCCTATACAACAAGAATGGGCTAAACGTAATGTGCCTGGGTATAATCCAGATAAAGCACCAGCAATACTATTACCGTCTTCTTCGGGTATGTCGCATGCTCAAATATCTAGTGCTCAAAGAACATTCCGTAGAGCTAATGGATATGGAACATCTGTTAAACAAGAATTTAATGAAGCTGTAAGACAAATGAGAAGTGCTGGCGTCCCAGAAGCAGCAATAAGAAAAACCATGAGACAGAATTATAAGTATTTTGATTCACTAGGAGCATTCAAATGAATAGAACAACATTACTAGATAAAGGTTTTGACTTAAATAAACCAACCGATATCGGTGCAATACAGAATATAATGAAGAAATATAATTTCACGATCCCTCCTTCATATGTAGATTTTCTACTTATATCTAATGGCTTGTATGCCGAGCACTTTATTCTATTAGAACTTGAAGAAATTTTTCAACGGAATAAAGATTACGAAATAGATTTGTACCTTCCTGAATATATTATGATAGGAGATGATAATGGTGGTGTTGCAATTCTCATGGAGTTTAAAACAGGAAATATATATACTAATGGATTAGGTTCTCTACTACCAGAAGATCTTAAATTTCAATCCAAAAGTCTGGAAGAGTTTTTATTAAACGAAAATCCTTCTGTTCAATATTAGAAGTGTAACCTTATAGCCAGAACGCACCTCACAAAGATGGAGCATTATCTTATCTGCTCTCCATTCTTTAAAAACTAAAGAATATCAAACAAAAGTGCGGTCAGAATTCAAAGTGTTTTTTAGTGAAATGAGCTTCGAATACATTATAAATTTAGATTCAAAAGAATCTACCAGTTTAATTTCAACAGATTTAAGAGCTAGTCAATTATGTATATCTACTACAAAAGATTATATTGATTGGATAGACCATGAATCAGAACATAATATTCCATACGATATAAGATTTTATACAGATGAAGAGAAATCTATTTTCGTTGCTATAAATTGTTTTTCTAAGAATATTTTTTCTGCAATAAAATCAATTTTAAGTAAATATAATTACTATTTAGTCGATTGCGACACAGATGAAAAAGTTACTCTAGAATACATTTTTCGTTCTATACTTTAATAAATATCTTGTTGGTTGAATCTACATGATGGTTCAAGTTTCCAACATATGTCATTATTCTAGTCAATCATTGCTTTGAATAATCAATAATTTAAATCCCAGGAAACCACTTATACCACTTACCTTTAACTAGTTGTGGGTAATTTTGTTTTAAGAACAGATAAAACTGAGTGAAATTATCATTAAAAATCGTATCTTTTGGCAAAAACCGATAAAGCCGTTTTCCTTCAGGTGTTTTAATGAGCATAAACCAATATTTCTGATGATTGACAGAAAGGCCTCTCTTATCTAAAGCTAACAAATCTTCAAATTGGTAGTGATAAAGTAATTTTCTTGCACTAAACACTAAAATACCTTTTGAATTGAAATAATAACGTTCAGCACTAAAAATTTTTCCACGACTAAAAGGAATGAGTTTTTCACCTTCAAATTCTCGATTCCCTCTAGTTTGTAGAAAACGTATAAATGGAATGAGAGTAAAAGAAGAAAAAAGTATAAGAACAACAAATAAAACTAAAATTTCCATAAGTATTAAATTCTTTTACAAAAGAGCCAAAAACTCATATAAAACAACCGCACTTTTGAGATACAAATCAAAGTGCGGTCGTTTTTTAGGGATTTTTATGAATTAATAAGGATTACCACCAGCCAAGTAGTTTCATCCATAATCCACCCACACCAAACCAAATCACTAATGAAAGGATGGAAACAATAAAGCTCACGCCCCACCATTGACCGGTTGAGTTATAACCTGAGCCGTATAAAGCAGGACCAGGGCCACCAGCATATTGCGTTAAACTCATGGATAATGTTGAGGTGTAACCTAAACCAATTGCAGCAATGATTGGTGGTGTACCCACAGCGATAGCCGCTGCCACGAAAGCGAGATACATTGCGGAAATATGCGCCATGGCTGAAGCAAAGAAATAGCGGGTATAGAAATACACCAACACTAAAATAGTAAAGGCAACTGGCCAACTGAAACCGCCCACAGATGAGGAAATGTGGGTGGAAATCCAAGTGATTGCGCCGTATTTATTGAGTGCATTTGCCATCATCACCAATACCGCAAACCAGAACATCGTATCCCATGCGGTGGTTTCTGCCACGATATTTTTCCAGCTCATAATATTGGTTAATAATAAAATCACTAAACCGATAAACGCTGAAATTGTTGCAGGGATATGGAAGACTAAATCACCCACCGTCCAAAGGAATAAAAGAAGGATAAAGTCTAGGGCAAGAATACATTCTGCTTTGCTCATTGGACCCATGCTTTTTAATTCTTCACGTGCCATTTCTGCCATTTTAGGCGTATCTTTTAATTCTGGCGGATAAATTAAATACACGAAATAAGGTAAGACGATTAAGCTCACAATACCTGGTACGATTGCCCCTAAGAACCATGTCATCCAAGTGATTTCTACACCTTGGCTTTTCGCAAGCTCTGCAATTAACGGGTTACCCGCCATGGCGGTTAAGAACATGGTACAAATAATGGTATCGATTTGAGAGACAGCAATCGCTAAGAAAGCACCTGCACGACGAGCAGTTGGACCCGGTTTGGACTCATATGCATCGGCAATAGATTGCATAATAGGGTACATAATACCGCCCCCACGCGCAGAAGCTGAAGGAATACCCGGACCAATAACAACATCAGCCAACGCCATACCATAGGCCACACCCATCATTTTTTTACCAAAACGACCAACGAAGTACAGCGCGATACGTTTACCTAAACCGGTTTTAATCACCGCGCGAGATAAAAACATAGCAATAGCAATCAACCAAATTGTGCCGTTTGCAAAACCGGATAACATGCCGACATCACCTTGTTTTGGCGAAATTGGCGTAAGCCCAGTCAAGCCACTAATCACTAAGGCAACTAGCGTTGCAGCACCCATAGGCATTGCTTTAGCGATAATAGCCACAATGGTTGCCACAAACAGTGCTAGCATTCCCCATGCTTTTGCGGATAAGCCTTCTGGCGTTGGGATTAACCAAATCCCTAAACCAACGATGACGGCAATCAGCAGCCCTTGCCATTTAAAGCCAAGTTTGACTTCTACTGCTGGAATTTTACTTTCCATAGGATAACTCCTGGATAAATGAACAAAAAAATAATTCATCACGTATAACAACCGTGACGCAATCGATTAAATAGCAATCACAAAGATACCACTTATTTAGTATGAGTAAAGATTTAAGAGATGTTTTTAATAAAATTTGATGAAAACTTGATGCAGATTAAAAAATAACTTTAAGAATGAAGAAATTGATTCACGCGTTCAAGCACGGCTTTTCTCACGTTATCCTTTTCAAAAAGGATTTCATGTTTTGCTTGAGGTACAAGCATGGATTCTGCATGCGGGAAAAGTGCGGTCAATTTTTCAAGATTTTTGTTATCCACAATTTTTTCCTTTTCCGCTTGTAGAATAAGTACAGGTGTTTCCACTCTTGGAATGATTTTAGGGAGCGCTTTGATTGCATTTAAACACAAATGTACCCAGCGGAAAGTTGGGCCGCCTAAGTGAATAGCAGCGCGTTTTCGATTAACTCGGTTCATCCATTTCATTCGCGTTTTAGAATGGCTAAGTTCATTAAGGTTTAAATCTGCCGGTTTGTAATGTCCTTTACCAAAAACATAGCGATGACCTTGACCAAATGCCATCATCGTTGCAATAATGACTTCATCTCGTAACGGATGTTTCATGGGAACGCCAAAGAAAGGCGAAGAAAGCACAGCCTTTTTAATATGATGATCGTAATTGGCCAGATAATAGGTGGAAATTAAAGCGCCGAGGGAATGTGCGAGAATATATTGTGCTTGATAAGCATAAAGTGCGGTCGTTTTTTCAATGATTTTTGCCATATCATCGGTATAAAAACGAAACTCATCTAAATGCCCTTTTTGAGGAATAATACGCTGTGAATAACCTTGTCCTCGGTGATCGAAAAGCAATACATCATAACCTTGTTGATAAAAATCATAAGCCAACTCAGTCCATTTCAGCATATTTTCTGCTCGACCATTGACCAAAATCATCAATTTTCTGACTGCACTTTCAGGTTGAACCAAATGACGATAAGCCAATTTGATATTTCGTTCGCCAGAAAGATATTGAGTAGGAAATTGCTCAAAAAAAGGCAATAACTCCGCAAGAGCAAATTGATGAAAATGAGGTTCTCTGATCATAATTTTTTAACAAAAAATAGTATTGGGATAGTAATAACAGATATGACGATATAAGGTATTTTTAATTCGATCCAAGCATAGTGAAATAAGCTTGAAAGCTCAAGTGTATTTCCTAAATCAGTACTATCAAAGGTGATAAAAACTGAACCCAATAACCATAAAAGCCCAAGCCACAAACAACCGATAATAAAGTAAGATAATTTCTGAGAAATAATAAAAGGAAACAATGCTAAAAATGCAACAGTTATCGTTGTAAATAACATATTAAACGTATATTCACAACGCGCTTCAGACAAAAACTCATCCGTGTAATTTTGGCATGTTGTTACAAAGGTTTCAGGATAACCAAGGCGTGAAACAAACCAATATTGCAAAACAAATGTCATTAAAGAAATTGTAATAAAAACAAAGATAGATCGTAGCATATTATCTTTTGTAGTAATGAAAAGGGCGTAGTGAATACGCCCTTTGTAGTGAAAATAAAACTTATGCCACCAATTGTTTTAAAATGCGGCGAACTGGCTCTGCAGCACCCCATAATAATTGGTCACCTACAGTGAATGCCGCTAAGTATTCTGGACCCATTGCCAATTTACGTAAACGACCAACCGGTACGCTTAATGTACCTGTTACTTTAGCTGGGGTTAATTCACGTAATGTGGTCTCTTTGTCGTTTGGAATCACTTTAACCCATTCATTGTGAGACGCTAAAATTTGTTCGATTTCTTCTAACGGTAAGTCTTTTTTCAGTTTGATGGTGAATGCTTGGCTGTGGCAACGTAATGCACCGATACGTACGCATAAACCATCAACAGGAATTGGGTTGTCGCTTAAACCTAAGATTTTATTGGTTTCTGCATAACCTTTCCATTCTTCTTTGGTTTGTCCGGTTTCTGGAAGAAGTTTGTCAATCCAAGGGATTAAGCTACCACCTAATGCTGCACCGAAGTTATCAGTTGGGAAGCTATCAGAACGCATTTCTGCAGTCACTTTACGTTCAATATCTAAAATTGACGAAGCAGGGTCTTTTAATTCGCTTGAAACCGCTTGTTCTAATAAGCCCATTTGTGAAATCAATTCACGCATATTTTTTGCGCCCGCACCTGAAGCCGCTTGGTAAGTTGCGACAGATACCCATTCCACTAAATCTTTTTCAAATAAACCACCGATAGCCATCAACATTAAGCTCACGGTACAGTTACCACCCACGAAAGTTTTAATGCCTTTTTTCAAACCTTCAGAAATCACGTGTTGGTTTACCGGATCAAGCACGATAATTGCATCATCTTTCATACGTAGTGCAGACGCTGCATCAACCCAATAACCATCCCAACCTGTTGCTTTTAATTTTGGATAAACTTCATTGGTATAGTCGCCACCTTGGCAGGTCACGATAATGTCTAATTTTTTAAGTTCTTCAATGTCGAATGCATTTTTAAGCTCACCTGCCTCTTTTCCTGCAAATACAGGGGCTTTTTGACCTGCTTGAGAAGTGGTGAAGAAAACTGGATTAATATTGGCAAAATCTTGCTCTTGCACCATACGATCCACTAATACGGAACCGACCATTCCGCGCCAACCGATAAAACCGACGTTTTTCATGAGTTTTTCCTTATTTTATGTTGTGTTGAATGGGTCTATTAATTACAGGCTTTATGCCACAAAATCAAGTTTTTTTAAAAAAAATGAGGCTTTGTTTAATTTTTCTCAATAAAAAATCCCCTTTCGGGGATTTATTGATTATTTATCTGCTTTTTTCGTGGTTTTCTTTACCGTTTT
>JAGZXE010000075.1:0-9254 GCA_018378615.1 Parahaemophilus parainfluenzae | reverse complement strand
TAATATTTTGGATATTCGGGAAATTTTGGAATACGGTTTTGCTCCGATGGTGTTGGGAAAAATTAGCCAAGAACAGACCGCACTTTTGCAAAAATCAGTGGCCAATATGGAGAAAAATGCTCGAGAGCAAAAATTTTCCCCAAAAGATGAATACCACATTCATTTAAGACTTTATGAACCATTAAATAACCCGTTACTTATTCAATATTTAGATGCGTTTTGGCAAATTTATCAACAAGTGAAAAAAGGCTTACCGCCACCAACACTTTCGCCTGAAAAATCAGCCATGCAACATCGCGAATTAATTGATGCCGTAGAAGCACATGATTTGGTACGGATGCAACGCGCGATCTTGCAGTATTTCCAAAGTATTCGCCAACGCTTACAACAAGGAGGGCATGATGCAAACTAATGGATTAAACATTGCCTTAATCGGCTGCGGCTTTTTTGGCGTTCAGTTGGCGTCAGCATTTGATAAAGCCCAAGCAAACTTAATTGCGGTGACCGATATCAACCCTTCTCTTGCACAAAAACTTGCAGATCAATACGGCAGCCAAGCCTTTTTCAGTGTAGAAGAAATGTTGGCTAAAACTAAACCTGATTTAGTGGTCATCGCCACCCCAAACTATGCCCATTATTCCCCAGCTATTTTAGCTTTAAATGCCGGCTGTCATGTCTTTATTGAAACGCCTTTTACCTTAAGCTCTTCCCAAGGCCAACATTTACGCCGTCTTGCTGAAGAAAAAGGCAAAGTCATTTTTGTGGGCCATTTAGAACGTACGTTGCCAGGCATGTTGAAAGTCAAAGCGGCTTTAGAACAAGGAAAATTAGGCCGCATTACGGTTGTACGAGCTATGCGTCAACGTTGGATTGAAAACCTACCAAATAAAGAGTGGTGGAAATTGGATGCCAATCTTACGGGCGGTGAGCTTTTCCACCTCATTCATGAACTGGATTTACTCTGTTGGTTACTAGGCGATATTGAGGCGGTCTTTGCTCAAGCGGCTAATCAAGCGCATCTCGATACACCAGATAGCCGCGATGTGTTGCAGTTGCTATTACGTTTTAAAAATGGCGTGTTAGGCTCGCTCGAAATGGGCACCGCTTATCGGTTACATCAATGGGGCATTCAAATTCATGGTGAAAACGGTGTGATTGAAGTCATCGAAGTTGCAGAAGCAGCGAAGCAATCCATGGTAACGGAAAAACAAATCTCAGTGAAAAAATAAGGAGTTTATTATGATGCGATATGGTGTTGTTGGTGTTGGCTATTTTGGTGCGGATTTAGCCCGTTTCATGAATGAATTTGATGATGCACAAATTACCATGGTATACGACCCTGAAAATGGTGAAACCATTGCGAAAGAATTACAATGCGTGGCGGCAAAATCGCTTGAAGAATTAGTTACTTCCCCTGAGGTGGATTGTGTGATTGTTGCCACTCCAAACTACTTACACAAAGAACCGGTAATCCTTGCCGCGAAAAACAAAAAACATGTTTTCTGTGAAAAACCTATCGCCTTAAGTTATCAAGACTGTGACGACATGGTACGTGCTTGCGAAGAAAATGGCGTCACCTTTATGGCTGGCCATGTGATGAACTTCTTTAACGGTGTTCACCATGCCAAAGAATTAATCAATCAAGGCGTAATCGGTAAAGTGCTTTACTGCCATACCGCACGTAACGGCTGGGAAGAACAACAACCAACTATTTCATGGAAAAAAATCCGTGAAAAATCTGGCGGTCACTTATACCACCATATTCACGAATTAGACTGCGTACAATTCATTATGGGTGGTATGCCAAAAACCGTTACCATGGCAGCCGCCAATGTTGCACACAAAGGCGAAAAATTTGGTGATGAAGACGATATGATTTTTGTCACTATGGAATACGATGATAATCGCTTCGCAGTTCTAGAATGGGGTTCCGCTTTCCGTTGGGGTGAGCATTATGTATTAATCCAAGGGGAAAAAGGCGCGATCAAACTTGATATGTACAATACCAAAGGTACCCTTCGCGTGGATGGAAAAGACACCTATTTCCTCATTCATGAAACCCAAGAAGAAGATGATGACCGTACCCGTATTTACAACAGCACAGAAATGGACGGTGCGATTCAATACGGTAAACCAGGTAAGCGTACACCACTCTGGTTGAGCTCTATCATGAAAAAAGAAATGCGTTATTTAAATGACATTCTCCATGGTATGGAACCAACTGAGGAGTTTGTAAAATTGCTCACCGGTGAAGCCGCTCGTGCAGCTATCGCCACAGCAGATGCATGTACCCGTTCTCGTTACGAAAACCGCAAAGTTGATTTATCAGAAATCATCGGTAAATAAAAATAACGTAAAAATTAACCGCACTTTAGTAGAAAACTAAAGTGCGGTACTTATTGGTAACAGAAAGAGTAATAACATTATGGATAATAAAACGTGGCTAGATTTTTTGACAGCTTTTGGCTCTATTGCTACTCCAATTCTCGTTTTATTCCTTACTGGAGCTGGATGGAAAATCAGACAATCAATTGAACATAAAACAAAACTAGAAGAAAAACTAAGGGATGACCGAATAGAAATTTATCATCAAATACTTGAACCCTATATCATAATATTAATGCCTGATGCAGCTTGGAACTTAGATCCTAAAAATAAAGGAAAAGATAAAAATAATGAAGCAACAGCAAAGTTACTTTCTTTAGAATATAGAAAATTATCATTTAGATTATCTCTGATTGGTTCTGATAATGTTGTAAAAGCATTCAATAACTTATATCAATATTTCTATAAAAATGCTGAAAACTCCCAATCTACCATACAATCAAATCCTACTGATAAAGCTAAAGAAATGATGTCACTCATTGGATTATTATTGTTAGAAATACGGAAAAGTATGGGAAATGAAGAAACCAAATTAAATGAATGGGATATGTTGGAATGGTTTATTACTGATGCAAGAAAAATGAAAGAAAAATAAAATCAGCTTTTAGAAAATACCAAAAACCACCAACTATCTAAAAGTATGGTGGTTTTCAAATATATTACGGCGATAACCGCTCTCTTTCCCATTTTCCGTCATTGAATAAATAACAAATTCGGTCATGCAATCGACTTGGGCGACCTTGCCAGAATTCTATGCGATCAGGAATCACAAGATAACCGCCCCAATGTGGTGGACGAGGCACATTTAATGGGTGTTTTGCTGCAATCAGTGCCGCTTTCGCTAATAAAGATTTGTGGCTAGAAATGACCGCACTTTGCTCGCTGGCCCAAGCACCAATTCGGCTGGTATAAGGGCGCGTTGCAAAATATTCATCTGATTGTTCAGGCGAGATTTTTTCAGCCTTGCCCTCAATACGAACAGAACGTTCTAATTCAGGCCAAAAGAATGTCAGGGCGACGAAAGGATTATGTTCTATAGCACGACCTTTTCGGCTGTTATAGTTTGTAAAAAAGACAAAGCCTTGCTCGTTCACTTCTTTTAACAGCACCATTCGACTTGTTGGTCGTCCCTCTTCATTGACTGTCGCAACATTAACACCTGTCGGCTCGTTTACTTTAGCCGTAATGGCTTCGTTGAGCCATTTTTCAAATTGTTTTATTGGATTGGGATCGCAATCATGCTGAGAAAGCGCCTGTTTGCAATAATCCTCTCGAATATCATGTAAGTCCATTTTCTTTCTCCTTTTGCTTGAAAACAAAAAGCCCTTGCAACTGCAAGGGCTAGTATAGTCCGTTAATTATTTACCATCAACACTCACGCCATAAAACGCGTCATAGCCAAATGGGCTTTGTACATAGCCTTTTACGCGAGGGCTAAGTGGTGCGAAACCAACAGAGTGCGCAACAGGAATCCACGGAGCTTGATCGTGGAAAATCACCTGAGCTTGTTTGTAAAGTGCTGCACGTTCTTCTTTATTCGTTAAGCCAATCGCTTTATCTAATAAGGCATCAAATTCTGCATTTTTGAAACGAGCAAAGTTTGAGTTACCAGCGTTAGCACTTGCAAGTAACGGAGAAAGGAAGTTATCCGGATCACCGTTATCGCCTGACCAACCGAAAATACCAGCTGTTAATTCGCCTGCTTTAGCACGTTTTTGATAGTCTGCCCATTCAAACGTTACTGGATTTGCTTTTACACCAACTTTTGCCCAGTCGGCCATCACAAGTTCAGCCATACGTTTTGGATTTGGGTTAGACGCACGTACCACCGGTTGAATCCAGAAATCGGTCTCAAAGCCGTTTGGATAACCCGCTTCTGCTAAAAGCTGTTTCGCTTTCTCTGGATCATACGGATAATCTTGGATTTCGTCGTTATAACTCCAAATTGTTGGCGGTAGTGGGTTTTTAGCTGCAGTGCCCGCACCTTGATAAACCGCTTCAATAATTGCTTTTTTATCTACAGCATAGTTCAATGCTTGGCGTACTTTCACATTATCAAACGGTGCTTTTTCCGTATTGAATGCGATATATGCCACGTTCAAACCTTTTTGTTCCAAAAGTTGCACTTTCGGATCAGTTTTCATTTTGGCTAAATCCGACACGTTCGGGAATAAAATTAAATCACAAGAGCCCGCTTGTAATTTCGCATAACGTGTAGTCGCATCGGGTACGATACTGATCACCAAACGATCAAGCGGTGTACGACCTTTCCAATAGGTTTCATTTGCTACGTATTGTGCCGCTTGGTCAGTTTTGTAATCCACAAAAATAAACGGACCTGTACCTACCGGTTTGTTATCGATAGTTTCTGGTTTACCCGCTTTCAACATCGCATCTGCATATTCAGCTGAGTAAATAGAGATAAAGTCCATACCCAAGCTAGCTAAGAAAGTCGCATCTTTTTTATTCAAAGTAATACGAACAGTGTTATCATCTACTTTCTCAACTGATTTTAATAAATCTGGGAATTTCATTGCTTTGAAATACGGATAAGTCCCTTTCGATACGTTGTGATAAGGGTGGTTAGGATCTAACTGACGTTGGAAAGAAAAGACCACATCATCCGCATTAAAATCACGTGTTGGCGTAAATTCTTTTGTGGTATGGAATTTCACCCCTTTACGCAAATGGAATGTGTAAGTTAAACCATCGTCACTGATCTCCCAGCTTTCAGCCAATGCTGGCTCAAGGTCAGTTGAACCTTTTTTGAATTCAACCAAGCGGTTATACACTTGTTGTGAACTCGCATTGTAAGATGTGCCTTCCATTACCAATGCCGGGCTAAAGCCAAGTGGTGCTTTCGCTGTACAGTACACAAACGTATTATTGCCTGAAGGTTTTGCTGTTTCTGCTTTCGCAGTTTCTTTTGTAGCAGAACCAGATTGATCACAAGCTGCTAAAAACAAACTCGCTGCAACAAGTGTTAATGTCGCTTTTAGTTTCATAAGTTGTCCTTTCTTTGTAAGGTAAGTTTCTCGCTTACCCAACCATCAATTGTGGTAGATTCAAATCACCCTGTATATAAAAATTTCACTTAAGATATAAGCAAATCAAACTTTTACAAAATAAGAAAAAGATCTTTCTTATAACTAATTAAACTAAGGCATTCAATATCAGCGTTTTTTCCGCAAATGATCCCCATCTGTTTTACGTAAATAACTCAATATCCAAACTAGTGCGATCGCAAAAACAGAAGTGGTCAGAAATGTATAACTGAAAGCATGTTGTAACGCTTCACCTGCATTACCAATAAATTGACGATATAACGTCAAAATAATAGATGCCACTGCGATACCAAATCCGATGCCCACTTGTTGCACAATACTCAGCACCGTTGAGCCTACACCGCTTTGTGCCTGTGATAGATCACCAACGGTAAGTGTGTTAATTGAGGTAAAAATCATCGACATGCAGGCACCATACCACATCAGATTACATATAATCCACGTCGTTGATGATGAGGTATCAAGCCATGACATGGAAACCGTTGAACCTGCCATTAAAAGTGACGATAAAATTAACGTGGTTTTATAACCTAAGATATTTAAGATATGCCCAATAAAACGTTTAAATACGACAGACATTAGCGCAATGGGTGCAAGCAACCAGCCTGACTCTTCAGCTGAATAGCCAAAAGAAAGTTGGAACATTAATGGCAATAAGAATGGCACAGCCGAACCGGAAAGACGAATAAAGATATTGGCTGCAATGCCTAATCGGAATGTTCTCGTATTGAAAAGAGATAACGGTAAAATGGCGCGTTCATTACCTTTTGCATAAAAATAATAGGCCACTAATAATGCAATACCAATCGACAATGCACTATATGTAGTCATATTGTCACGGTGACTTTCGCCCAGTAAATCAAGCCCTAGCGTTAAACCGACTAAACCAAATGCAAAGAGTAAAAAGCCTGTCCAGTCTAACTTATTCGCATTACCCTTATGATTTCCCATCACTTTAGCCGCCGCCCAAAAGCCTAACATGCCAATCGGAATATTGATTAAGAAAATCCAATGCCATGACGTATGCACCACAAGCCAACCACCTAAAATCGGGCCAAGAATCGGGCCGATGAGTCCTGCTGTCGCCATTAAATTCCAGGCATTAATTAATTGATTTTTCGGTACCGTTTGAATAATCGCAAGGCGAGCGACAGGCATCATAAATGCCCCGCCAATACCCTGGAGAATCCGTGCAAGCACAAGGGTCTCGAGAGACGTAGCCATCGCACAAGCGACTGAACCCAATACAAAGGTAAAAACTGCTGAGCGGAAAACAGTAAGCGTACCAAATTTAGCTGCCGCCCAAGCGGTTAAAGGAATAAATAAAGCAACGGCAAGAGAATAGGCGATAATCGCCATTTGCATTTCAAAGACAGGAGTTTGCAGATCTGTTGCGATGGTGGGTAAGGCAGTATTTAAAATAGTCGCATCCAAGCTTTGCATAAACAAAGCCATGGAAGCCACCCAAGCCAGCCCTTTATAATGCTGACGTTCTATTACTGTGTCTTTTTCCACCATTGATAAATAAACTCAGCGATCTGTTCAATGTGATTAATATCTAATAAAGTGCGGTCAGTTTCAAGCGAATAATCCGTTGCTAAAGCCAACACGTTTTCATCTAATTCAGGCAAAGGTTTTGTCATCTCTTGTCGATGCAATAGAATCTTTGGAATAGGTTCTTGTTTAAATCCTTCCACCAAAACTAAATCCGTTAAATGACGATCAAATTGTTGGCTTAAATAGGCTAATGAAACCGGCTCTTGAGGGGTTTCTGTCATCAATGCCCAGCGATTATCACAAGTCATAATAACATTAGGTGAAGAAAGTATAGCAAGGGAAAACAAAATAGCAACTTTCTCACTGCTACTGAATTATTTTAGGAATGTTACGCCTTGCACAATTCGCTTAGCTGCGGCAATTGGAAGCTGTCCGATAAAGGTAATTTCTTTATCGCCCATGACTTCACTGTAAATCGTGTAAGCCCCTTGTTTCCACGTATTTTCTTTTGCATCGGTACTGTCAGCTTTGTTAACATAAAGCGTAAAAGTGAAAAGACCATCACTAAATAACGCATTTTCAATCACTTCACCATCCATCACATCTTGATTTTGACGAATTAAATCAAAACCTTGTGGTAACCAATCGGTTTTCCAATTGATTGAAAGAGATGACTCTTGTTTCCCTTCACTTAAAAGTGGCGGCATCGAGACTTTATTAATGTAATCGGTTAAACCACGTAGACGATCATCGATATATAACGTCACCACGCGGAATTGATCCAATAACTTGCCTTCGCGATCAAGCATATCGCCACGCAATAACAAACTATTTTCTTCATCTAAGAAAACGAGGTATTGATAGCGAAAATCATCTTTTGGCACAATGCGAATGGTATCGACAAATCGACCTGCAATTCGGTCTTTTCCAAGCTTAATAAAGTCATAATTCTGACTCAGCTTGCTAAAATCAGTACGAATCACTGCCGGAAGCGCATCCACAATCTCACCACTGTTAATCGTGAAAGCACGTGAACCTGGCTGGAAATAGCTGACTAAATTACCGCGCTGGATGATCTCTTGTTGCTCACCATCTAATGTCACCAACTGTGCATACACTTTTTGCCCTTGCTTAATATGGCGATAGCGGAACGAGTCCATATTCGTTGGTGTCGTTTGCACAAAAGCAATCTCATAATTTAAATCTCGCATGGCTTGCGACATTTTATTTAATGACTGAATTGGCTCTTCTGCAAATGCTGTGAAAGGCAAGAAGAATAAGCCTAAAAGTGCGGTTAATTTGAGAAACGTTTTTTTCATAAATAAATCAATTGATCCATAAAAAAATTCACCACGCCTAAGGTGGTGAATTATCGATTAATTGCTGTAATTATTTCGCTTGGTTGCTACCCACATTTAAGCTGTCTGCATGCATACGACGCTGTAATTCATAGTTTTGTAACATCGTACCAATACGGCGATTTTTTTGTTCAACCTGTTCCGAAGTGGCTACATCTTTGGTCGGAGCGTTGTAACTTACTTCTTGAACAGAATTGTTAAATGGTAAGGTTTGTAAAACAGGGTTTTCTGGTGTAACCGACGTGCTTTTCGCATTAAATGATTGCACACCTACTACTGCCACTAAACACACACCTGCAGCCACTGCAATTTGTGTCATTGGTGCAAAGAATGCTTTTAATTTTTGCACGAATGGTAAGCTCTCTGCTTCTTCTGGTGTTGGTTGAGAAACAGTAATCTCAACGTGTTTTACTTCTTCTAATTCAATTAAATCAGCCATTTTCGCGGTAAAATCAGCACCTAATAATACTGGTGACTCTTTACGCATAACCGCTCTTACTGTGTGATACGCCGCCCAAGACTCTTGTGAATCTTTATCCTGACAAAGTTGTTCCGTCAACTCGGCACTGACTTCTTCTCCATCCATATAGGCTGAAAGTAACTCTTTTTGCATTTTATAAACTCCGACTTTATTTTAACGTTGCATAAGCGGTTGTATTTTGTTCTCAATCACTTCCCGAGCACGGAAAATGCGAGAACGTACAGTGCCTACTGGGCAATCCATTATTTCTGCGATTTCTTCGTAGCTTAACCCTTCAAGCTCACGCAAGGTAATCGCGGTTCTTAAATCTTCTGGCAAACTGTGAATGGTATCGAATACCACTTTTTCTAATTCGCTAGATAACATTTCATTTTCAGGGGTATCTACATCACGTAGATGGGTTCCCACATCGTAGCTTTCGGCATCTTCAGCCAAAATATCTTCGCTCGGTGGACGGCGCCCCTGTGC
>JAGZXE010000074.1:0-11388 GCA_018378615.1 Parahaemophilus parainfluenzae | reverse complement strand
GTCCCTTCAGTAAATAAACCATGGTGATTTGGATCTGCTAATTGAGCGAAAAAGATTTTTTGTGCACCAACAATCATCTCGCCATTGACCATTTCTACACCACCTAATTCAGAATACCAAAATAGTGGGTAAATCATGTGATGTAAGCCAACCGCACCAGATAATCGCATTAAGAAACCGTATAAGAATGTACCAAAGGTTCCCATGGATGCGATGCTTTTACCTGCTGAGACGAGCCATTGTTGGAAAGTTGGCCAAATGAGGAAGAAAACTAATCCAACGAAAATAGCTGAAAAAGCAGTCACAATTGGCACAAAGCGAGAGCCGCCAAAGAAACCTAATACTTGTGGTAATTGGATGTTGTGATAGCGATTGTGTAATTTAACGGTAATCAAGCCCATCACCAATGCTCCAATCACACCCGTATCGATGCTTTTTACATCAGGAGAGAAAATCGGAATTAATGCAGCAATGGTGCCCGTCATAATGAGATAACCAACAACGGCAGCGAGAGCAGCAACGCCTTTGTCACGTTTGGCTAAGCCGATACCTAAACCAATACACAATAATAAGGCTAAATTAGCGAATACCACGCTACCGGCTGCAGACATAATCTGAAACAGACCTTGCAGAGCCTCATTATTTAAAATTGGATAGGCTTGCACCGTTGCTTTATTGGAAAGTGCACCGCCGATCCCGAGTAAAAGACCTGCAGCAGGCAAAATAGCAATCGGCAACATAAATGCCTTACCAACTTGTTGAAGTTGTTTAAACATAGAACCTCCTGTGATTACTTTTTTGAAATGTAACGTATTTAAGGAGAAAAATCTGTGAAACTGCTCACAGTTTTAATCTAAGACGTTGTTTTGACAGATTTTTGCTTGTGTTGGCGCGCAGCGAATTTCCTTTTATAATGCAATCAAACTGATATGTTTATTTATTATTTGTATGACAACTTTTATTGCTTACGCCAATATTCAACAACCTTTTCCTTTTGATGAAATTCCTACGGATCTTGCCCCTGAAAATTTACGTATAGAAGCGCAGGGAAATTCTCGGGTGATACAACGTCATCAATGTCGTCGATTGGCACATTTTTTGCTTTGGCAGTTGTTAAAAACAGCGGAAAAATCAACCGCACTTTTAGGGCAAATTTATCGTACACAAAGTGGCAGACCACAATTTCCCATCGAGAACATCGATTTTAATATAAGCCATTCAGGCGATTGGGTTGCCGTATTGCTGCATATTAATGAATCAGAAAAAAGTGCGGTCGGTATTGATATTGAATTTCCCAAAAAACGAAATTTTTCTGCACTCATGGCTCATTTTGCGCTACAAACAGAGCAAGAATGGTTTGCTAAACAACTTGATAAGGAGCAGGCTTTTTATCGCTGTTGGTGTTTGCGTGAAGCGGTATTGAAATCACAAGGCGTTGGGATTGTAAAACTTTCAAGTGTGGTACATTTACCAGAGCGGTTACAGATCTTTTCAGATTATTGTCCGAAAGGGGAATTGATCTTTACCGATGAATTACCTTTTTACTTTGCGGCATTTATAAATCAGTCAAAAATTCAACCGCACTTTTATCAATGGGATGGAAAAAGTTTAGTAGAAAAAAATATACAAAAATCCTTGATTTACCAAGTAAATGAATAAAAGAAAATCCTTGAAAATATTCAAGGATTTTTTATTTTATAATAATTTGCATTGCCACTTGTATTTTCATAGACTAACCCCATTTATTTCGTTAAACTCATTAAAAATTTTAGACAAATGGAGAACGTAATGTCGCAAAACGGTCCAGATCAAGATCCTTGGGGTAAACCGGGACAGAGCAGTGGTCCAAAACAGTCAGATAATTCATCAGATAAGCAAAATGAAAATGGCTGGGGCGCTCGAGACAATAAAAATCAGGAACAATCACCGCCAGATATTGAAGAAGTATTTAATAATCTGTTGAAAAAATTAGGTGGTGGCAATAAGAAGGGCGGATCAAATAATACTTCGCCAAATATGCCTTCATTTAATTTAGGCAAAATTTTACCAATCGCTGCAGTAATCGGAGGGATTATTTGGGGCGCAAGCGGTTTTTACACCATTAAAGAAGCAGAACGTGGCGTGACGTTACGTTTTGGCGAGTTTCATTCTATCGTTCAACCAGGCTTAAACTGGAAACCAACCTTTATTGATAAAGTGATTCCAGTGAATGTAGAGCAAGTTCGTGAGCTTAAAACACAAGGTGCGATGTTAACCAAAGATGAAAACATGGTTAAAGTGGAAATGACCGTGCAATATCGCGTGCAAAATCCTGAAAAATACCTTTTTAGCGTGAGCAATGCGGATAATAGCCTTGGGCAAGCGACAGACAGTGCACTTCGTTATGTGATTGGTCATATGACTATGAATGATGTGCTGACAACTGGTCGTGCCGTGGTACGTGAAGATACATGGAAAGCCTTGAACGATATTATCAAACCTTATGATATGGGACTTGAAGTGATTGACGTGAACTTCCAATCTGCACGTCCACCAGAAGAAGTGAAAGATGCTTTCGATGATGCGATTAAAGCACAGGAAGACGAACAACGTTACATTCGTGAAGCGGAAGCTTATGCTCGCGAGAAAGAGCCAATCGCTCGTGGTGATGCACAGCGTATCGTTGAAGAAGCAACGGCTTATAAAGATCGTGTTGTGCTTGATGCGCAAGGGGAAGTGGAACGTTTACAACGTCTGCTACCTGAATTTAAAGCAGCACCTGATTTGTTAAAAGAGCGTCTTTATATTCAAACCATGGAAAAAGTCATGGCAAATACACCTAAAGTGATGCTAGATAGCAATAATGGTAACAATTTAACCGTATTGCCATTGGAGCAATTAATGGGTAAAAAAGCGACTAAGCCAATGACTACTACTTCAGAAAGTGCGGTCAGTTCTGCGCCTGTTTCAACACAGGAACGCCGTGTAGAAACACAAGCGGTTCAACCGGTTCAATCAAATGAAGGCATTCGCCAAGGGAGATTTAACTAATGCGTAAATTCTTACTTCCGATTATTGTGGTGATTGCTGCGGTGTTGTATTCCAGCGTGGTGGTTGTAACTGAGGGCTCTCGTGGCATTATGTTGCGTTTTAATAAAGTACAACGTGATGCAGAAAACAAAGTTGTGGTGTATGAACCAGGTTTGCATTTCAAATTGCCTTTAATTGATAGCATTAAAGTGCTTGATGCGCGTATTCGTACCTTAGATGGTTCAGCTACTCGCTTTGTGACAGTCGAGAAAAAAGACTTGTTGGTGGATTCCTATGTGAAATGGAAAATCAGCGATTTTGGTCGTTTCTATACTGCAACGGGTGGTGGTGATTATAACCAAGCTTCAAGCTTATTAAGCCGTAAAGTGAATGACCGTCTGCGTTCAGAAATTGGTACTCGTACAATTAAAGATATCGTTTCAGGTACGCGTGGTGAATTAATGGCGGGGGCGAAAAAAGCGCTAAATTCAGGGCAGGATAGTACCTCTGAATTAGGGATTGAAGTCGTCGATGTTCGCGTAAAACAAATCAATTTACCGGATGAAGTTTCTTCTTCGATTTACCAACGTATGCGTGCAGAACGTGATGCGGTTGCTCGTGAACATCGTTCGCAAGGTAAAGAAAAAGCAGCGTTCATTCAAGCTGACGTGGATCGTAAAGTCACCTTGATCTTAGCGAATGCAAATAAAACGGCACAAGAATTACGTGGTAATGGTGATGCGGCAGCGGCAAAACTATATTCTCAAGCTTTTGCTCAAGAACCACAGTTTTATAGTTTTATTCGTAGCTTAAAAGCCTATGAAAGTAGCTTTGAAGGTTCAGATAATATGATGATTTTGAAACCTGACAGTGATTTCTTCCGCTTTATGCAAGCGCCAAAGAAATAAACAAGAGATAATGAAAAGTAAAGTGCGGTTAGAAATAACCGCATTTTTTATTGCTTAATTTTAGGGGAATTCTCATTTATAAAGTAAAACAGTCTTTAATGCAATCAATCGAATCCATAGTCAAATTTAATTAAATCCATACAAAATATAAGCCAATTTTTTGGCATAATCACCTTGCTTTAAGCTTTACGTTTCTTTTTATGTTTATTGATCGTTTGGAGGATTATTAGATGAAAAAACTGATTATTGGCGGTGCAGCCATTGCTGTCTTAGGTTATTTGGGCGTTGTGGGGTATCTACACCAATTTGATAAAGAGAATGCGACCCAACTTTTAATGGAAAATCGCTATGCTGGCGAACAAGAAAAAGTGGCAAAAGCCTTATTTGATAATAGCTGTCAATATTGCCATAGTCCAAACACACCTCTTCCATTTTATTCAAAATTCCCGATTGTGGGTGATGAAATGCAATCGGATATTCAAAGTGGGCTTCGTGCTTTCCGCCTAGATCGTTTACTTGAAGGTTTAAAAGATCCGAGCAAATTATCCCAAGCTGATTTAGCAAAATTACAGCGCGTACTTGAAAATAACGAAATGCCAATTGCTAAATTCAGACATCTTCACTGGGGAAGTAAACCAGATGAGCAAGAAAAAGTGGCATTGCTTAACTGGATTCGTGAAGCACGTAAAATGTCTTTACCAAAAGAAACCCCAATGTTGATGCCGATCGTTTAGTGCAACCTATTCCAGACAGTATTGCAACAGATGAAGCAAAAGTCGCGTTAGATCAAGCGAAAGGTCCTCCAACAAATCCAGTAGAAATGGGCTCGCACTCGTGGGATGACATCGTGGCTCGTTTTGAAATGGATGAAGAATTTAAAAAAGAATTCTTAAAAGAATATCCACAAGTGACGAAAGAAACTTTAACTCACGCAATTGGTGAATATGAAAAAACATTAATTACGCCAAATAGTGATTTTGACCGTTATCTGAAAGGGGATAAAACAGCGTTAACCGAGCAACAAGTTCGCGGTTATGAATTATTCAAACAGCATAAATGCGATACTTGCCATACAGGTGTAGCAATGGGTGGACAATCTTATGAATACATGGGACTTTACGGCGATTACTTTAAAGATCGTGGTACGCCATTAACTGATGCCGATGAAGGTCGCTTTGCTCAAACTAAAGATCCGTTTGATATGCATCGTTTCAAAGTGCCAACCTTGCGTAACGTCGCACTTACTGCACCATATTTCCATGATGCCTCAGCAAAAGAGCTAAAAGATGCTGTGAGTGCAATGTTGAAATACCAAAGTAACGTGAAACAGCCTGCTCAAAAAGATGTTGAAGATATCACGTCTTTCTTAGAAAGCTTAACAGGTGAATTTAAAGGTGAAAAATTAAAATAATCCTTTGAGAGATAAATAGAAACGACCGCAAGTGCGGTCGTTTTTTTATGAGTTTTAATCGAATTAATCGGTTTAGATTCATTCGATTATGACTTTCTGGTATTACTGTCTTCTTTTAAAGCTTGCGTTGCTGCTTTTATATTATTTGATTGAGTTATGGCCGTGATCACAGCAACACCATCAGCGCCATATTTTCGTAAGGTTTTCACATGTTCCCGTTTTACTCCGCCAATCGCCACAAGCGGTTTTGTGATACCTCCATTTCTCAAGGTTTGAATAAATTCCATTCCTAGAGTCGGGGAAGGATTTTCTTTTGATAGAGTGGGAAAAATTGGACCAACACCAAAATAATCGATTTCAGATATTTCCTCACCAATTTTTGCTTCATCGAAGCGGTTAATGGACCAACCAATAATCAGTGGTTTATTGGTTCTTGCTCGAATCGTTTTCACAGGTGTATCGCTTTGTCCAACATGAACCCCATCAGCTTCAATTTCCAATGCTAAATCAACGTTGTCATCAATAATAAATGGCACATGATATTGGCGGCATAAATCTCGACAGTTAATGGCTAAGGCTCGTTGTTCTGTTGGAGAATTTTCTAATGAGAATTTGCCTTTATCGCGAAATTGGAAACAGGTAATACCACCTTCTAAAGCTTGTTTAAGAACAGAAAGTAAGTTATCTGTTGGATTATCACCTAAATGTCGGCAATCTTGTATGCCTGCTACAAAATAGAGTTGTAAAATTTCTTGAATATTTTTCATCTTTCAATCCTTAAAGGCGACTGTAAGCCCAATGATTTGTTGGTCCATGTCCATGACCAATATTCAATGGGTGAGAGATGGCTGCAGTGATAAAATCTTTAGCTATTTTCACTGCATTTTTTAATAGTACGCCTTTGGCTAATTCAGCTGTTAAGCAAGCTGAAAAAGTACAGCCTGTGCCGTGAGTATGTGGTGTATCGAAACGCACGCTTTCTAAAACAAAATGCTCACCATTTTGTAAAAGGATCCAATCTTGGCATTGCTGACTTTGTGAATTCAGCGAATGTCCGCCTTTAATAATCACATTCTTTGCGCCTTGTTTTTGCAAGTCTAACGCGGCTTGTTGAATGCTGGCTGTATCAGAAATTTTAAAACCAGTTAAAGCTTCTGCCTCAGGAATATTAGGGGTAATCACATCAGCAAGTGGCAATAAATGTTTGATTAATGCGGAAACAGCTTGTTGTCGCAATAAAGAGGCTCCACCTTTCGCAATCATGACGGGATCAAGAACTAATGTGCCGAATGGGCGATGACTTAAGAAATCAGCAACACATTCAATAATATCTGCTGTGCCAAGCATGCCAATTTTGGTACTTGCAATCTGAAAGTCATTTTTTACTGCTTCTAGTTGTGCTTGAATTGTTTTCAGTGGAATAGGGTGAATATCAAATACACCAAGTGTGTTTTGTGCAGTGACAGCAGTAATCACTGAAGTGCCAAATACGCCCTGCATTTGAAAGGTTTTGAGATCTGCTTGAATTCCAGCACCACCGCCACTGTCAGAGCCAGCAATAGTCAACGCTTGTGCGATGTTAGACATATTTCACCTCCGCATTTTGTTCTATTACATTAGGTGTTAAAGCAGACAATTCATCAAGTAAACGAATTTGGAACTGACCGACTTGCGTGGTTAAGTTTTTAGCCGCAATCTCCCCTGCAATGGTGTAAGCTGCACAGGCTTCGATTGTTGCTGAAAAATGTTTACCTTCATCAACAGCTAAAAATGCTGCGCATACTGCACTTAATAAACAACCCGATGCGGTGACTTTTGGAAATAGCGGCGTACCATTATGGACTGTGGCCGTTTGTTGTCCATCACTGATAATATCGACCTCTCCACTAATCAACACCGTAGAGTCATAGCGTTGTGCAACACGTTGAGCAACTTCTTGTAGATTTGTTTTACCTTGTCCTGCATCCACGCCTTTTGCTTGCCAGTCTTCACCTGCAATCGCAGCAAGTTCGCCAGCGTTACCTCGAATTAAGGCAAATTTCACTTCTGCTAATAATTGACGGATGGTTTCGCGTCGGTAGCTAGTAGCGCCCACTCCAACAGGATCAAGCACCACAGGAATGCCTATTGAATTAGCCGTTTTACCCGCTAGTAACATGGCATCTCGTTCTTGATCAATGACTGTACCGATATTGATGACTAATGCTTGGCTGATTTTTGGTAGTTCAACCATTTCTTCAATATTAGCAGACATCAATGGTGATGCTCCTAAAGCGAGTAAACCATTGGCACTAAAATTTGACGCGACAATATTGGTAATGTTATGAATCAACGGATTCTGTTTACGAATTTCTGATAAATAAACTGATTTCATTTTACACCTTCATTTTTATGCTAAATCTAATCCCATTTGCCAAAACCCGATTTCCATTCGAGTGGCAGTGGTAAAAATCTGTTGAATATTAGTTAACTGAGAATCATTAAGTGGCTCACAAAGTGCGGTCAGGAAATCAACAGTTTCTTGTGCGGCTTGTTGATATTCTGGTGCAGAGTATGCGTCAATCCATGCTTGATAAGGATTGCTTGGTCGTTTTGGATAATTTTCTGTGATGTAACGGGCGACTTGTGCGTAACCTAAAGCACAAGGCGTAACGGCTGCATATAACTCTGGTAAGCCGCCTGTCATTCCACAATCAAGTAAGTAACGTGTATAGGAAATACATGCCGCACTTTCTGGTGTATGGAATATTTCCAGTTCACTAATTTCCCATTGTCGGCAGTAATTCAAATGTAATTGAATTTCTTGGCAAAGAATGTCGAGAGTTTTACGCGGCATGTCCATTTCGGCAAAATTTCTTGCCTTGAACACGCCTAAGGCAAAAGCACGGCTATAATGGAAAAGATAGATGTAATCTTGTTTTAAATAGTGTTGAAAACAAGCTTTTGGCAAGGTGCCTTTTGCAAGTTGTTGTACAAATTCATGTTCAACATATTGCTTCCAATAAGGTTGCGCTTGCTGAATTAGTTGGTTAATCATTATTTTCCCTTACTGTAATTCGATGGCATAGTCTTTCAATTCTAGTGCTTCTGGAATCAAGCCTTTTTGATGCATAAACTCCGCCATTTGTTGATAACGTTTTGCATCCAATTGACGAGGTTTAGCTGCTAGTAAAGGTAAGGTATCTTTCCACGCTAATTGATTTAATTCTGTATTGAGTTCTTTTGGCTTATGGTTCACAAAAGCTTGCCATGCTTCATCTGGATGGCTTTGTAGATAGGTTGTGGCTTGTTCAAGTGCGGTCAAAAAAGCGGAAATTTTTTTAGAGGCAAGATTGTTTCTGTTCGCTACTAAAATCAATTCATCATAAGCTGGCACACCATATTGTTCTGGGAAAAATGCCACGCCTTCTTGTTTTTCTAAATGGATCTGATTCAGTTCAAAATTACGAAATGCTCCTATGACCGCATCGACTTGCCCAGTTAAAAGAGAAGGGGAAAGCGACCAATTCACATTCACTAATTTTACGTCTTGGTTGCTGAGCCCAATGGCGTGGAGCATGGTATCGAGTAATACATCTTCAAAGCCACTGACTGAATAGCCTACTTTTTTCCCTTTCAGATCGGCAAGCGTTTTGATATCGCTATTTTTGAGCACTACTACGCTATTTAATGGGCTGGAAATCAGAGAGCCTACACGCACTAAAGGCAATCCTTCTGCGACTTGTTGATAAAGCTGAGGTTGATAATTAATAGCTAAATCCACTTTTCCTGCGGCAACCAATTTAGGCGGTAATGATGGATCGGCTGGTTCGATAATTTCGACGTCTAAGTTATTTTTTTCAAAAAAGCCTTTTTGTTGTGCCACGATGATTGCTGCGTGATCAGGGTTTACATACCAATCAAGCATTAAGCTGATTTTCTCTTTTGCCAAGCTGGAAAAGCTAGTGGTGAGTCCAATTACAAGGCTAAAATAACGGATGATTTTCTTCATTTTTGTCTCCTTTTGTCATGAAGTATTAAACGTGCCAAATAAAACGGCGTAGTAGCCAATCGATGCTGAAATATAAACAAAGTGAAATTGCCACTAATATCAGCAACGCGGCAAACATTAAATCCACCTGCATACGAGCGTTGGCGTGGATCATTAAATAGCCAAGCCCTTCTGATGACCCCACCCATTCTCCGATTACAGCACCAATCGGGGCGACTGAAACAGCAATGCGAAAGCCTGATGCAAATGCAGGCAATGCGGCAGGCAAGCGTACTTTGAGTAATAAACGCAAAGGGGAGGGGGTGAACGTTTTGGCGAGATCGAGCCAAGCTTTAGGCGTGTTGCGTAATCCATCGTAACAAGCTGCTGTTACAGGAAAATAGATGATGAGTATGGCCATCAGAATTTTTGATGGCATGCCATAACCCAGCCAAAGTACGAGTATTGGGGCGATAGCAAAAACAGGAATTGCTTGAGAAATCACTAAAACGGGTAACAGTAATGATGATGTTTTAGGTGAAAAAGAGAGTAAGAGGGCTGATGACAATCCAAAAAGAAAACCCAGCAGCAGCCCTAAACCAATTTCAATTAAGGTGATTTGTGTATGTTGCCAAAGTAGTTCTGAATGAGAAACTAATTGCAGCCATACAGCTTGCGGAGAAGGAAATATATAATGGGGAAAATCACCTAATACGCCAATAAGTTGCCAGAGACACAGCAATATAATTCCAATAAAGAGTGGTTTAAGAAGGCTAAGTTTCATCTTTTTCCCTCTAATAACTCATTTAATAATTGCTGTTGGAGCATCCACAAATTTTCTTGGTTAAGTTCTCGTGGTGCTTTACCTTCAGGTTTTATGACATCAGATAATGCTGGTTGGTTAGGCTGCGGTGAGCGTAATACAAAAATACGCTGGCTTAAGCGCAATGCTTCTTGAGGATCATGTGTAACCAATAACACTGATTTATTTTTTAATAGTTCATGGGCCAAGTTTTGTAATTGGTAACGACTAATCGCGTCAAGGGCAGAGAAAGGTTCATCAAGTAAAACTAAATCAGCGTTTTGCATTAATACTCGAGCGAGAGCCACTCTTTGTTTCTGTCCTCCAGATAATTGAGCACAGTTTTTATACAGATGCTCTGACATACCCACTTGTTCAAGTAATACTTTTGCTTGAAGAGTTGTTTTTGCAGATTTATTCCCGAATAGTACGTTTTCTAATTGGACGTTATCAATAATTGAAAGCCAGGGATAAAGAGTATCTTTTTGTGGTAGCCATGCTACTCGAATATTTGGATGAGAGATAATATTGCCTTGAACTTTCCCTTGTGCTTCAAGACCTGCAATTAATCTCAAAAGCGTTGATTTACCTACACCAGAGCAGCCAAGCAAACTGACCCATTCATTAGGTAAAAGCGTTAAATTAAGGCGTTCAAATAGTACTTGCCCACCAAAAGCAAGACTAAGATCCTGAATATTCACCATAGTATTAACCTAAGGATTAATGACTAAAGAAAAGGAATGAAAAGAGGTATGAAGAATGAGAAAGTATTTTGGCATATTAGTTTCCTACGTCAGTGCTAACTGTTTCAGGTTCACGGGTATCATCTCAGCCATCTTGTGGCACCCCGACTAAATTTGGATAGATTCTATATTTCAATTCAGAATAAAACAAGAACAAAATTGTATTAACTACGATTTAAATTTCTTTTTAGTTTTGTAAAAGTTACTTAACTGTTGAGAGTAAAAGAAGATAAAACAGATTAGAAGAATGAGAGAAAACTATAATTTCTAACCTAATAATAATTAAAAATTAAAGTTAAGTATTGGACTAGGTACTGATTATTGGTTTGGAATTAGATGGTGCCCGAAGCCAGACTTGAACTGGCACGCCTCGAAAGGCGAGGGATTTTAAATCCCTTGTGTCTACCGATTCCACCACTCGGGCATCGAGTGATTAACTAACTGCATGGTTATGGAGGCGTGTCCCGGAGTCGAACCGAGCTACATGGATTTGCAATCCAGTGCATAACCGCTTTGCTAACACGCCGTTAGTTTGGAGCGGGAAA
>JAGZXE010000073.1:0-6726 GCA_018378615.1 Parahaemophilus parainfluenzae | reverse complement strand
CTTTTTGTAAAGTGAAACTTAAGAGAATTAATATTCGGAACGTCGAGCTAAAATTTCTCGTTTTCCATTTTTCATTGGGCCTAAAATACCTTGTTCTTCAAGCTGATCCATAATTCGAGCAGCTCGGTTAAACCCAACACTAAATTTACGTTGAACATAAGAAGTAGAGGTATTGCCTGTGCTTAATACAAACTCAACGACGTCATCAAATAATGCATCAAGATCGCCACTGCTTGCTGTTGATTTCTCACCAGAGTCTTCATCATCTGCGCCATCTAAAATGCCATCAATATAATTTGGTTTACCACGTGCACGCCAATCATCTGCTACACGGGCCACCTCATCATCACTCATAAAGGCACCGTGTACTCGAACAAGATCCGAAGAGCCTTGTCCTGAATATAACATATCACCACGGCCTAATAAGGCTTCTGCACCACCTTGATCCAGAATCGTTCTAGAGTCAATTTTACTTGCTACAGTAAAGGCGATACGGCTTGGAATATTTGCCTTAATCAACCCGGTAATCACATCTACTGATGGGCGTTGTGTGGCTAAAATCAGGTGAATACCAATTGCACGAGCCTTTTGTGCTAAACGCGCAATTAACTCTTCAATTTGTTTACCTGCAACCATCATTAAGTCCGCAAACTCATCAACGATCACGACAATATAACTCAATTTTTCTAATGGAGGCGGCATCTTATCCATTGTATCGCCAGGTTTCCAAATTGGATTTGGAATTGGCATATTGAGTTTTTCATATTCTTCAATTTTTTCGTTATACCCTTCAATGTTACGCACACGTAAGGCTGACAATAATTGATAACGACGTTCCATTTCATCTATGCACCAACGCAATGCATTCGCCGCTTTTTTCATATCCGTCACCACAGGGGTAAGCAAGTGCGGGATATCGTTATAAATAGAAAGCTCAACCACTTTCGGGTCAATCATAATAAATTTCACTTCATCCGGTGTCACACGGAAAAGCAAACTTAAAATCATGGTATTCACACCAACAGATTTACCAGAGCCTGTTGAACCCGCAACAAGTAAGTGAGGCATTTTAGCCAAATCAACTACAACAGGTTTTCCGCTAATATCTTTCCCCAAAGCCATTGAAAGCAATGATGTTGAGGAACGGAATTCACTACTATCGAGCACATCACGCAATGGCACTATTTGACGGTGTGCATTTGGCGTTTCAATACCAATATAAGGTTTGCCTGGAATCACTTCCGCCACACGGATCGCGCGGAACATCAACGCACGAGCTAAATCGGTATCAATACTGGTTACTTTTGATGCTTTTACACCTGGCTGTAATTCAAGTTCATAGCGAGTCACCACTGGGCCAACTAACACATCTTGTACCGTTGCTTTGACATTAAAATTCTTTAATTGTTGTTCTATGCGTGCCGATGTGTCCAAAATTTCTTCACGCGTAATGTCTTGAGCCTGTGTAGGACGATGCTCAAGTAAATCCAAGCTTGGTAATGGTGTTGTTGGTTTTTCACGTTTATTCGTTGGTTGTTGGAATGCTGGGTGAATAAGCGTATCAGAATACGGCTTATAAGTTGTTTCAGTTGCATTCTCAATATGAATTTCACGCTCTTTAGGTGCTGAAACTGCCGGTTCATTTAAGATCACTTTTAATGCATCTTCAGCATTCGCAGCTTTTGCACGAACTTCCATTTCTTGTAAACGTGCTTGCTCTTGTGCGGCAAACTGACGTGCTAATTCATCTTCTAAACCATCATTTTCTGATTCTAAAGGTTCATCATAAGTTGGATAAAGTGCGGTTGTATTTTCAGGTGTTTTAAGTGACACTTTTGGCATCACATTTTCTTCAAAAATATCATCTGAATCATCCACACTTTGACGATTCACTTGTGTATTTTTCCATGTTGCTGAAAAATCTTCTTTTGTTGGTAATTCAACGGAAGAAGAGGCAGAAATAGACACATTCGGTAAATTGTCTGATTCAACCGTGAAACCTTTAAACTTATCTTCTAATTTTTCAACATCTGCTGGTTCTGAAGCACTCGGTGAGGATAACCCACTAATATTAATTAGTTGCTCAGGCTTAACAAAGGCATTTTCAGAACCCTCCTCTTTTTCATCTTCTGTAGATTCAGTTTCCAATTGAGAATCAGAGAAAGCCAGTTGTTGAGGTGCCTCAATCACAATTTGTTCAAGATCATCTACAGAAGTATGTTCTGCATGCTCCTCTTCTGCCGGCTGATTTTTCATTGTCAACCAATGATAGAATTTCACAATTAAACGAATTAATGATGCTCCGGAACAGAAAATAAAGCCTACAACTGCACAGATAAAGCCTACTAAAATACAGCCAAACTTACCGAGTGTAGGATATAAATTCACCACTAAGCTGCCGCCAAATACGCCTCCAGCTAAATAGTAGTTCGTATTTGAAAGCAACAATGTTGCCATCATGGTTAAACCAACGATGAGAGCAATAAAGCCAAAGGAACGTAATGCAATACGGGTTACTGATAGAGAATGCACCGCTTTGGTTTTCAGTAAATAAATCGGTACGATAAAAATGACAAACGGAATGAGATGACCTACATAGCCGAGAAAAACAAAAAACGCATCAATTAACCAAGCACCAAAAGCACCGGCTTTATTAATGGTTTCAGTTTGAAAACTTGCTGTAGACCAAGAGTTATCTAATGGCGTATAGCTTGACCATGCCACGATTAAATATAAACCTAAAAGTGCGGTCAATCCGAGTAATAATTCTGCTAAATATTGTTTCGGTGTAAATCGTTTTGTAATTCGTTTAATCATTTTTATTTTAGTACGAGATAATTAGTTTGTTTCACTTCTTCCATGACAACATAAGTTCGGGTGTCATTCACACCTGGTAAGCGCAATAATGTGGTACCCAATAATTTTCGATATGCCGCCATATCTGCTACACGTGTTTTGAGTAAATAATCGAAATCACCTGATACCAAATGACATTCGAGAATTTCATCAAGCGCTTGAATTGCGGCATTAAACTCTTCGAAAACATCAGGTTTACCACGCACGAGCGTAATTTCAACGATCACCAATAAAGGCGCATCCAGTAATTCAGGATTTAATAGCGCCCGATAGCCCATAATCACACCTTGTTTTTCTAAGCGTTTTACCCTTTCTAAACAAGGCGTTGGCGATAACCCCACTTTCTTTGATAAATCGATATTAGAGATTTTACCGTTGCGTTGTAATTCATTTAAGATTTTGATATCAATGCTATCCAACGCTTTATTTAATTTCTTTTCCATAACCTTTCCTTATGTGCGGCGCATATTCTATCTAATTTATCAAAAACTTTCAGTAATCAGACAACAATAGGACAACGTTTTTTTAGAAATTATCCAAAATGGCAAGTGCATCAGCGAGTTTTTTCACCGTAAAAACCTCCATATTCTCAACCGCACTTTTCGGCTTATTGGCAAAAGGCACAATCGCGCGTTTAAAACCATGTTTTGCCGCTTCACTAATGCGTTCTTGACCGCTGGTTACCGGTCGAATTTCACCGGCTAACCCAACTTCCCCAAAAACAACTAAATCTTGTGGTAACGGTCGATTACGGAAACTCGAAATTAATGCAAGCAATAACGCAAGATCCGCCCCTGTTTCTCCGACTTTTACACCGCCAACGACATTCACAAAAACATCTTGATCCGACATTTGTAGTCCACCATGACGATGCAATACCGCAAGCAATAAAGCTAAACGATTTTGCTCTAACCCCACTGCCACACGGCGCGGATTTGCAAGCATAGAATGATCCACTAACGCTTGAATTTCCACCAAAAGCGGACGCGTTCCTTCCCAAAGAACCATTACCGAGCTACCAGACGTTTGTTCATCTCCACGACTTAAGAAAATTGCCGATGGATTTTTCACTTCGCGCAATCCTTGCTCTGTCATACCGAATACCCCTAGCTCATTCACTGCGCCAAAACGGTTTTTATGACTACGTAACGTACGGAAACGGGAATCCGCCTCCCCTTCCAACAATAACGAACAGTCAATGGCATGTTCCAATACTTTTGGCCCCGCAAGGGTGCCGTCTTTCGTGACGTGCCCAACCATAATGATAGCGACCTGTCGGGTTTTTGCATAACGAGTCAGGAAAGAGGCACATTCACGCACTTGTGCCACGCTTCCTGGGGAAGATTGAATGTCCGAAAGGTGCATAACCTGAATCGAATCCACCACAATAATTTGAGGTTTTAGTTGATCTGCTAAATTACAAATTTGCTCAACTGAGGTTTCAGATAACATATTTAATTTATCTGTCGGCAGATTTAAGCGATTAGCTCGCATAGCCACTTGTTGAAGTGACTCTTCCCCTGTTACATAAAGTGCGGTCATATTTTTCGCTAATCCGCACATGACTTGAAGTAACAAGGTACTTTTCCCTGCACCAGGATGCCCACCAATTAAAATGGCACTCCCCGGCACGATCCCGCCGCCTAACACGCGATCTAATTCTTTAAATCCACTGGTGAAACGCGGTGTCTCTTGTAAGCTAATTTCAGAAAGTGTTTGGATTTTTGCACGGGTTTCTCCTGCATAACCACTAAAACGATCATTTTTTGCAGAATTTGAGGCTGAAATTAACCGCACTTCACTGATAGTATTCCAGGCTTTACAGGCTGAACATTGCCCTTGCCAGCGCGAAAATTCAGCGCCACAATCATTACATACATAAGCGGTTTTAGGAGCTTTTGCCATTTTTATTATCCTTTCAAGAAACTGTTTTACGCCATCAACATCATTAAACCAAGCATTCTTTCAAAATACGCACGGCTCTTTAATAACGCTTTTAATTTCTCAATAGTTTGAAAATTATCTTTTGTTTCGCTATGAAAGGTAATCAAGCCTTTTATTTCATTAAGGAAAAATTGATTACTTGCTAATAACTCAGCGGTTCGATTTTCTTCCAGTTTTTCAAACAAGGCTTTGTTATCATCATAATAATGATAAAGATTGAAAAATGCGCCGACACGTTCAACGGTTTTCATAAAATCGAAAGCAAAAACATCCGTTGGGAATGAAAGCGTTTCTTCAATCAATTGCTGCTCCATTTTCATAACTGCACTTAATTGTTCGCGAGAATCAACCGCACTTCCCTCTCGTTCTTCTTTTAAGAAATCCCGCCATTTATTTAACCAATCAATCAGAAGTGGTTTACTGCCTAATTGATAGCCGCGTTTTGCTTTGCTTGCTGAGCTAAAATAGACATCCTGTTCAAAAGGTAAAAGTGAGACAAAATGGAAAAGATCTGAAACAAGCCCTTCTTTTAATTCAAATTCAATTTCGCAGATAGGTTGTGTTTTCTCCCCTGATAGAATCTTCCCTTGATCAAAAGCCACTTCAATTTTTGATGCACCAAATGCAATCAACCAAAAAGTGCGGTTAAAATCTGTTGAGAAAATTGGTTGTAATGTAGCGGAAGGCAAGCTTTCAAATGGATACAATGAGGTTAATTGTTCCGTTGTGGGTACGGAATTATCAGGTATAGATAAATTGTATTCTGGACGACTATGCAACCCACCAACCACTTTTCCGTCAGTTTTTAAGGTAAGTGTAAAATCATTATTTTCCTGACGGACACGCAATCCCATTTTTTGTTTCGCAAAAAAATGGTCAGGGTAATCGAAATAGGTATTTCCCAGAAAGACTTTATTTTGTTCTAAGATTTTGAATTGATTGAGATGTATTTTTAAGGTATCGAAAGCATCAGAGGTAACTGCAAGCTTTAATTCAACTTCATTACTCATTTTATTTTTCCTTATCACTTTTAACTGTTTAAATATACAGATAATTTTATACAAATCAAGATCTTTTTCGTGTATTTCCTTATAAAATCAGGTAATATGCAACCGAAATTTTAACCCTTGTTATGGAGTAAAACACCTATGGCAATGAATAATATTCTCGGATTATTTGCCCATTCTCCTTTAAAACCACTGCAGAAACATTCTGACAAAGTGACTGAATGTTGTGATTTATTAATTCCATTCTTCCAATATACCTTTGTAAAACAATGGGATGATGCAGAAAAAACACGTCTAGATATTTCTCAATGTGAACGTGAAGCAGATAGTCTAAAACGCGAAATCCGTTTGAAATTGCCTCGCGGTTTATTTTTACCCATTGATCGTACCGATTTACTCGAATTAGTCACCCAACAAGACAAATTAGCTAACTATGCTAAAGATATTGCTGGCCGCATGATTGGTCGCCAATTTGGTATTCCTGAAGAAATGCAGGAAGAATTTTTGCATTATGTTCAACGTAGTTTAGATTCTATTCATCAAGCTCATTTAGTGATTGAAGAAATGGATAAACTACTTGAAACCGGTTTTAAAGGCCGTGAATTAAAGTTAGTGAACCATATGATTCAAGAGCTAGACAGCATTGAAGATGATACGGATCAAATGCAAATTAAATTACGCAAAATGCTCTACACGATTGAAAGTCGTTATAACCCTATCGATGTGATGTTCTTATACAAAATCATCGAATGGGTGGGCGTATTAGCCGATCAAGCTCAACGTGTAGGATCTCGCATTGAATTAATGCTAGCCCGTTCCTAATTTTGACGACATTAACTACAACATAGGAAATCACTATGGAAATTATTAATGCATACGGTTCGTGGTTAGTCTTAATTACCGCGGTATTCGGTTTTTT
>JAGZXE010000072.1:0-6732 GCA_018378615.1 Parahaemophilus parainfluenzae | reverse complement strand
AAAGCCATGATCATTCATATTTAAAATGAGGTTTTGCCCCATTACGGCTAAGCCGATAACACCGATGTCGCCTTTTACTGACATTGTTTTCTCCTGTTGGTTATGCTTACTGCATTTTTTGGCTGGGTAGACTTAGTCCACTCTAAGTTACTCATATTGTTAATTTAGTCTACACTTACTTCTTAGATGTTGAGCTGAGACTCCTAAGGTTAATGGTTTACCAGTAATCTCTTTTACCATTACTCTTATATATCTCCAAGAAACCCGCTGAAATAACTCAGTTGCGTATTTAAATTTAATATCTTCAGGCAAATAGCTTTTTTTACCATTAAAAACACGATATCTTTTTAATTTCTTTTCAAGATACTTATCAAAGTATTTATATTCATTATAATTACAATAAGTATTTAATAGTTTTTTATGTATTTCTTCTATAACTTTCTCTTTATCAAGATGATATATTTGATAACATTTAACACTCCATTCTATTTCAGCTAGGCTTTCATTTAGGGATTGTATATATTCATCTTTTATTTCTTCTACATTATTCCCTGAAGATTCCTCTAATTTACAATTAGAGAGTTTTTTTAGGATAAAACTATATTCTTTATCCATTTTTACTTGTAAATTCTCTAGTGCTTTGAGTAAACCGATAGTGGCTTCAGGTTTTTTCTGCTTTTTCCAAGAACCAAAACCTATAATAGCACATAGGAGTAAACCAACAGTGGCTAACGAAGTAACCCAATCAGATAAGTTCCCTAAATTAATCGTATACTGACTTGAGTGAGTAGATATGATGACATATCCCCATAACAAAACTCCAACAAAGAAACTTAAAATACAGATTAAACAATCTCTCATCATATATTATCTCCATTTATAATGTACACGCTGGGAAACGTGCGCTATCAGTAATCCATCTTCTTTATATACAAAAGTGCGGTTACTTTTCTAATCGTTTTTTAACTCTTCGTCCACGCACTCATATGCTGAGTAAAAAATAATATGCGGATAATAATCTATAGCTTACGTAGCAGATAAAAGCACAATTTTGGCCTGTGGATGTAAGACTTATTTAGTGTGCTTAATCAACTGCAAGATGATACCTTGTTTCTGATATTCTATAGACAAACTTCTTTTAAATTTCTCTAATTAAAGAGCTACCTTGCTCTAACGTGTCTAGCCACTGCCATTTTTCATTGCCGACGAGTTTACTTTCTTCTAAAGAAAATGTTGTACAGCAACGCCCCAAACGATTTTCTAGAGATTGATTTAAATGTTGATACGTAAATTCAATTTGAGTATCGTCAATCCATTTTCCAATTAAAAAGCCTTTTAAAATTTCACCGCCACCATATTCTGCCCAAATCATTTTACCTTGTTGATGGTAATGAAATTCTGTTTGGCTACTGACCTCACCATTTGCGGTGTTTTCAACAGCAACAAATTTTTTATTATCTAAATTCAACATTAAAGTCACTCCGCATCTGATATATCTATATTTTAATTTAACTTTAGTCCGTACAATGCTAATAAATTAACTCTTCGTCCACGCACTCATATGCTGCGTAAATCCAATATGCGGATAGTAATCCACAGCTTGCGGAGCCGATAAAAGCACGATTTTGGCTTGTGGATGTAAGGCTTGTTTAGTGTGTTCAATCAATTGCAAGCCGATACCTTGTTTTTGATATTGTTCATTAACCGCTAAATCAGATAAATAACAGCAGTAGGCAAAATCTGTCACAGAACGTGCCACGCCCACTAATTGTTCACCATCCCAAGCGGTGACTAATAAATTGGCATGATGTAACATCGCCGCCACACGTTTTTCATCTTCTAATGGACGACGTGCTCCTAACGTAGTTTTATTAAGCAGTTCAATAAATTGCTTAACTGAAATAGGACAGTTTATTTTATAGTCAATCATTTGTTACTCCAGGTTTTAAAGGTTAAATAGATAAATTATTTAACCGTTCTATGACTCACAAAAGTCGGTAATCCACCCCATGCACCACCAATAAAGCCTTTACAAGAGCCAGAGATATATTCTGCAGTGCGGATAAAGATTTTGCCATTCCATGCGGCCTCTTGACCATACCAACAATCACCAATGCCACCAGATTTAAATGATCCTTCTACAATTAAAGCATTAAGCTTCTCATCATAACGTGCAAAGGTGTATTGATTTTCCAATACTTGTTCTACTTTGCTCAATTTATTGTTCATAACCGCATAATAGCCGGTGTAAGATGCGCCACCACTGAGACACACTGCCTCAGCTAACACTTTTCCATGCGTAAGTGAATAAAGTGTAATTGTTTTCTGTTCAGAATCATCATGAAGAGACGCACAGTAATCACTTGCACTACTATCAGCGCTTTTACGCAATAATGCTAATACGGCATCAAATTGTTTTTCACCTCGTTTTAATTCTGTTTTGCTAGGTTTTTTAATATAGGCAACTTGAATTTTGGGTGCGGCTTGTGGTGCCAATACCGCATGTTTCTCTTGTCCCTGACGAATTAACGCTGATGGCGTATTTAAACGCCGTTGAAATTCATCCATCTTAAGCATCGCGGCTTTTGCCCCTTCATTCGACAATTTGCCTTTAAATTGACCAGAAATGAATTCAATATTGGCATTATCTTTTAAAGCAGTTAATAACGCAGCTGTTTGTTTATCATCGAGTGCAGCGATTTGTTTATCATTAGAGTCAATATCGATCATTTTAGGTACGACACTGAGCAATTTCCCATTGAGCATAATTTCTACAGGCTTGCCCTTATCGATCTCATTATTTACCGATATTGCTAAAGAAGATTTTGCTGCTGCTTTTTCACCAGCTTCTCGCCTAAATAAAAGTGAAACCAAATCTGAACCATCTTGATAACCCGCCATATTACAAGTGCCGGTATTATCACAAATTAAATCCCAGTCTTGATAAGTCTTTTCAAACCCTTTTAACGATGGCGCAGCCATTACAGTAAATGGTAATAATGAGAGAAGAATAACCTTTTTCATGTTATCAATTCCTAAAAGAAAATTTGCAAAAAATAGAAGAAATCTGGCCGCTTACAAGTGGGCAGTAATTTTTATTTAACATTAATCTCGCTCACAAAAATCGGTAATCCACCCCAAGCTCCACCCGCAAAGCCTTTACAAGAGCCTGAGGTATGTTCTTCAGTACGGATAAAGGTTTTGCCATTCCAAACAGCTTCTTGTCCAGCCCAACAATCACCGATGCCACGCCCTTTAAATGATCCTTCTACTTTTAAAACATGAGTGTTTTTATCATAATCAGCATAGTTATACTGGTTTGCTAGCACTTGTTCAATTTTGGTTAATTTTTCGTCTAATATGGCATAGTAATAAGTGGATTGATAGGCGCCAGCAAGACAAATCGCTTCAGCTAGCACTTTTCCTTTCGTTAGCGGGTAAAGTGTAATTTGTTCATTCCATACATCATCTTTATGAAGTGCATAACAGTAATTTTCTGAGTTTTTATTCGTCCTATTACTTTTACGTAATAAAGCTAATACTGCATCAAATTGTTTTTCACCGCGTTTTAGTTCCGTGGTTTGGCGGTTATTCACACTTACTGCCTCAATTTTGGGTGCAGCCTGTGGCGCTAATACCGCATGTTTTTCTTGACCTTGACGAATAAGTGCAGAAGGCGTATTTAAACGTTGTTGAAACTCATCCATTTTGAGCATCGCGGCAGTTGCACCTTTATCAGATACTTTTTCCTTAAACTCACCAAAAGCCACTTCAATATCTGCATTACCTTTTAGCGCCGTGAGTAATTCTGTTGTTTGTTTTTCACTTAATTTTGCAATTCCCTCTTCTGAGATGTTTTGGATTGCACCGATTGATTGACCATTTAAGATAATTTCAGCCGTTTTATTACTCACATCTTCAGGTAATAATGCCAACTGTGCGCTCACAGGTGCTTGCTCACCCGCACTTCGGGTAAATAAAATCGAAACAGGATGCTCAGAGCCATCCCCTTCTTCTTGATAACCCGCCATATTACAAGTGCCGGTATTATCACAGATCAAATCCCAGTCTTGATAAGTCTTTTCAAACCCTTTTAACGATGGCGCAGCTATTGCAGTGAGTGGTAATAGTGAGAGAAGAATAACTTTTTTCATGTTATCAATGCCTAAAAGAAAATTTGCAAAAAATTCGTCAAATCTAACCGCTTGTATTAAGTGTTGTTTGTTTATTTGACGATGACGTTACTAACAAAAATAGGTAACTGCCACGTACCTCCGGGAAGCCCTTTACAAGAGCCTGTTGTCCACTCTGAAGTACGGATAAAGATTTTTCCATTCCATACTGCGTCTTGCCCAGCCAAACAATCACCTAATGCTCGACCTTTGTAAGAACCTCTTACAAACGCATAACCTTGTTTTTCATCATAGCCTGCTTCGTTGTACTGCTCCGCTAAGACTTGTTCTACTTTGCTAAGTTTGTCATCGAGTACAGCATAGTAGTTGGTGCCTTGATAAGCGCCTTCAAAACAAAGCGCTTCAGCTAATACCTTATTATGCGTTAACGGATAAATCGTTATATCTTGGCTTTCTAAGTCTTCATCAACGCAGCCATCGTGAGCTTTACGTAATAGTGCGAGCACGTTATCGTATTGTTTTTCACCGAGTTTTAGTTCAGTTGTTTTGCGGTTTTTCACACTTACAGCATCAATTTTGGGTTCAACTTTTGGCGCTAATACTGCATGTTTCTCTTGACCTTGGCGAATAAGTGCGGAAGGGGTATTTAATCGCTGTTGGAATTCATCCATTTTGAGCATGGCTGCCGCTGCGCCTTTGTCTGACACTTTAAGCGTGGTTTTCCCATAGGTTAGACGAATTTCGCTCTCTTTTTTCAATCCGCTAAGTAATGCTTTGGTTTGCTCTTCAGTCAGCTTATCTGGCGCGTCGTCAGAAATATGCTTGACTTTGCCTAATGATTTACCGTTTAACCAAATTTCAATGTCTTGACCGACTTGTACATCACGGTCGGCTTCACCGAATGGTAAAATAGTGAACTTTCCTTCCACTGCAGCATTTTCGCCTGCCGCACGAGTAAATAAAATAGAGACTGGGTCACTACTTTCATCCTGATAACCCGCCATACGACAAGTGCCCGTGTTATCACACACTAAATCCCAATCTTGGTAGTTTCCCATACCTTTGATTGAAGTGGCCATTGCAGCTACTGGCAATAAAGTCAATAACAATACTTTTTTCATCTCGAAGTTCCTTTTTTGATGGGCGTATTACAATAATGCTGCCGCCGTTTTATCCAAATACCATTCCGTCACCCCATTTTTTGCTTTAATTTTGGCTGCGGGGTAAGGCAGGTTTTCTGCTGGCGTTGTTTGGATTTCTTTTAAAATATTCGCTTTGCTTTCGCCAGTGACCAAGTAGGTAATTCGTTTCGCTTGTTCAATGAGTTTGGCGGTTTTAGAAATGCGAATTTGACCACTTTCAGGGTGTTTTGCAATGATTGCAAGGTTTTCATCATCAAAATTGGTTTGATGTGGGAAAAGAGAAGCGGTATGACCATCAGTTCCCATACCTAAAATGATCCAATCAAAAACACCGTTTGGAATGACCGTACTTAATTCTTCTTCGAAGCGTTTTAGTTCAAAGTGCGGTTCATTTTCGCTACGAATTCTGTGGATGTTTTCCGTTGGAATTTGAATATGATCGAATAAGAGTTTTTGCACTTCGCCATAGTTGCTTTCTGAATCGGTTGGTGGAACCATGCGATCATCACCCCACCAAAAATGCAGATTTTTCCAGTTAATTTGTTCTGCATAAGGCGCTTTGGCTAAGGTTTTAAATAACAACTTAGGTGTTGAACCACCGGAAAGGGAAATGTGTACAGGATGATTTAATTGGCTATAAATCACAAATTCTTGGGCGATCTTTTCAACAGCGTGTTGAGCCGTTGGGAAGGTGATGGTGTTCATGTTTGCTTCTCTTTATATTGGATATTAGCCTTCTTCCGCTTATAGGGAAGAAGGCTTGCGATTAATGATTAAACCTTTTTCTTCATTTTGCCACTTGGTTTACGCCATACGCGACCACTTTTCGCAATGAGTTTTTCGGCTGCAACAGGTCCCCAAGTGCCCGCTTCATATTCGTAGATTCGACCGCCCGCTTCTTTGTAATCCAAAATCGGCTGCACAAATTTCCATGCGGCGTGCACCGCATCTGTACGCGCAAAGAGTGTGGCATCGCCTTTCATCGCATCAAGCAATAAGCGTTCATAAGCCGTGAGCACTTGCTCATCGGCCAAATCGGCATAACGGAAATCCATTGAGACTTCTTTCGCTTCGAAGCCTGCACCTGGTTTTTTCAAACCGAAGCGCATTGAAATGGCTTCATCAGGTTGAATACGGATGATCAATTTATTCTCAGGCGCATTTTGACTGAATACTGGATGTGGCGTAGTTTTGAAATGAATCACAATTTCAGTCACACGTGCTGGTAAGCGTTTACCTGTACGCACATAGAAAGGTACACCCGCCCAACGCCAGTTTTCGATTTCGCAACGTAACGCCATGAAGGTTTCAGTGCGAGAGTTAGCCGGAACGCCTTTTTCTTGTAAATAGCCTTTGACTTCTTTGCCATCAATTTCCGCTGCGGTGTACTGACCAAGCACTAAGTTGTGCTCAACGTCATCTTGCGTTAATGGACGTAAAGAATGCATGACTTTGGC
>JAGZXE010000071.1:0-8217 GCA_018378615.1 Parahaemophilus parainfluenzae | reverse complement strand
ATCAATCCGTCAAGATGTATTAAACGATCTATTACCACGTCATTTCTTTGACGCAGTAATCGCTGAGAAAATCAACATCGCAGGTCGTCCAACTTTCGCTATCGAAACGTTCGAACCTGGTAAAGATTTATCATTCACTGCAACTTTTGAAGTGTACCCAGAAGTTGAATTAAAAGGCTTAGAAAACATCAAAGTTGAGAAACCAACTGTTGAAATCACTGAAGCTGATATCGATAAAATGATTGAGGTATTACGACCTTGAAAAAAGTAGAAGAAATGGAATTACCAGAATTAACAGATGAATTCGTTGCTAAATTTGGTCCAAACACCAAAACTGTGGCAGATTTACGTGCAGAAATCCGTAAAAACATGGAACGTGAATTGAAAAACGCATTAGTTTCACGTGTTAAACAACAAGTAATCAACGGTTTAATCGAACAAAACCCAATTGATGTTCCAGCTTCTGCAGTAGAAGAAGAAATCAATGTGTTACGTAACCAAGCAGCACAACGCTTCGGTGGCAATGCACAACAAGCTGCACAATTACCACGTGAATTATTTGAAGCGGATGCAAAACGTCGTGTTCAAGTCGGTTTATTATTCTCTGAAGTGATCAAATCAAACGAATTGAAAGCGGATGAAGAACGTGCGAAAGCAATGATTGCGGATATCGCTTCTGCTTACGAACAACCAGCTGAAGTAGTTGAATATTACAGCAAAAATGAAGAGTTAATGAACAACATTCGCAACGTAGTATTAGAAGAACAAGCCGTTGATGCCGTTCTTGCTAAAGCTCAAGTGACTGAAAAAGCGTCTTCATTTGATGAAATCATGAATCCACAAGCATAATAATTGATAGAACGTGAATTAAATTCACAAGCATATCATCGAAAAGTGCGGTTGTTTTTTTCAATGAAAAGCGACCGCATTTTTGTTTTTACTGATTTTCGGGTAGAATATTGCCCGATTTTTTAGCACATATTTAGGGGCAAAAATGAGTGTAATTCCTATGGTTGTCGAACAAACCTCTCGTGGTGAACGTTCGTACGACATTTATTCCCGCCTATTAAAAGAGCGCGTGATCTTCTTGAGTGGTGAAGTAGAAGATCGTATGGCAAACTTGATCGTGGCACAGCTACTTTTCTTAGAATCAGAAGATCCGAAAAAAGACATCAATATTTATATTAACTCACCGGGCGGTTCAGTGACTGCGGGTATGGCAATTTACGATACCATGCAATTTATTAAACCAGATGTGCGTACCCTTTGTATTGGTCAAGCTTGCTCAATGGGTGCATTTTTACTTGCGGGTGGTACAGCAGGAAAACGTGCTGCATTACCGAATGCACGCGTAATGATTCACCAACCGTTAGGTGGTTTCCGTGGACAAGCATCAGATATTCAGATCCACGCACAAGAAATTTTAAAAATTAAACAAACCTTAAACGAGCGTCTTGCTTTCCATACTGGTCAAAGCATCGAGCGTATCGAAAAAGACACCGATCGTGACAACTTTATGTCAGCAGAAGAAGCAAAAGCTTACGGCTTAGTGGACGATGTGTTGATTAAACGTTAAGGATTTAACATGACAACAAATGATAACGATCTTCACTGTTCTTTCTGCGGAAGAGAAAAAAGTGAAGTAGGTAAATTAATTGCGGGTACAGATGGTTATATTTGTAACGAGTGTATCGAGCTTTGCCACAGTATGTTGGAAGACAGTGGAGAAATCGAAACACCTAGCGAACTGGCAGTTGAAGAAAAATTACCAACCCCACACGAAATTCGCGCTCACTTAGATGATTATGTAATTGGGCAAGATTATGCGAAAAAGGTCTTATCAGTGGCGGTTTACAATCACTATAAACGCTTGCGCACGAACCACCAAAGCAATGATGTGGAATTAGGTAAAAGTAACATCTTGTTAATTGGTCCAACAGGTAGCGGTAAAACCTTATTAGCACAAACCTTGGCGCGTCGTTTAAATGTACCTTTTGCTATGGCTGATGCGACGACGTTAACTGAAGCCGGTTATGTGGGCGAAGACGTGGAAAATGTTCTGCAAAAATTATTGCAAAACTGCGATTACGATACAGAAAAAGCAGAGCAGGGCATTATCTATATTGATGAAATTGATAAAATTAGCCGTAAATCAGAAGGTGCATCTATTACTCGCGATGTGTCTGGTGAAGGTGTGCAACAAGCCTTGTTGAAATTAATTGAAGGCACTATTGCGTCTGTACCGCCACAAGGTGGACGTAAACATCCTCAACAAGAAATGTTGAAAGTGGACACCTCAAAAATCCTCTTTATTTGTGGTGGTGCATTTGCTGGCTTAGATAAAATCATCGGTAAGCGTACACAAACTGATACCGGAATTGGTTTTGATGCTAAAGTAGAGAAGGAAGAAGAGAAAGAAAATCTTTCTGAATTATTCCGTCAAGTTGAGCCGGATGATTTAATGAAATTTGGTTTGATTCCAGAATTTATTGGTCGTCTTCCAATGATTGCGCCATTAAGCGAATTAGATGAAGAAGCGTTGATTCAGATCCTGACTCAACCGAAAAATGCACTGACCAAACAATATCAAGCATTATTTGGCTTAGAAGATGTAGAGCTTGAATTCACGTCAGAAGCATTAAAAGCGATGGCGAAAAAAGCCCTTGAACGTAAAACCGGTGCACGCGGTTTACGCTCAATCGTTGAGGCTGTATTGTTAGATACGATGTATGATTTACCTTCAATCGAAAACTTGCAAAAAGTGATTGTGGATGAAGAAACCATCGTTGATAACAAACCACCAAAACTTGAATATAAAAATTAACAAAAAGTGCGGTTGTTTTTTCTAACATTTTTCATAGGCAATTCTGAAAGAAAATGCTACAATCGCACGTTCTGAAATTAATCTAAAAATTATTTATCCCTTATTTTATACGGATTCAATTATGGCAACTGAAATTGTTGAGAAAAAGAAACACGACCAAGAACAAGTTGTAGAAGGAAAATCAAAAGGCTTAAACACGCTTCTTTGGATTCTTTCTGTGGCATTTTTTACCGCAGCAGCAATTGGTAACGTTTATTTTAAAGAAGCCTTTTCTTTACCTGTGCGTGTAGTTGGCGTAGTTGTCGCCTTATTAATTGCCTTTGGTTTCGCTGCAATTACCAACCAAGGTACAAAAGCTCGTACATTCTTTAGCGAAGCAAAAGTTGAAGGTCGTAAAGTGGTATGGCCAACTCGTGCAGAAACACGTCAAACAACTTTAATCGTTATTGCGGTAACCGTGCTTACCTCTTTATTCTTCTGGGCAATTGATTCAATTATCATTGCATTGATTAACTTCTTAACTGATTTGAGATTCTAAAATGAGCGAAACTGAAAACGTATCCAAAAAACGTTGGTATGTATTGCAAGCATTCTCAGGCTTTGAGAGTCGTGTTGCAATCACATTGCGTGAATATATCAAACAACAACAAATGGAAGATCAGTTTGGCGAAGTGTTAGTGCCGACTGAAGAAGTCGTTGAAAACGTAGCAGGTAAACGTCGTAAAAGCGAACGTAAATTCTTCCCTGGCTATGTATTAGTTGAAATGGCAATGAACGATGACACATGGCACTTAGTGAAAAGTGTACCGCGTGTAATGGGCTTTATCGGTGGTACACCAGATAAACCAGCACCAATTTCTAAACGTGAAGCGGATTTAATTTTAAATCGTTTAGAGCAAAGTGCTGAAAAACCACGTCATCGTAAAGAATATCAACCAGGTGAAGAGGTGCGTGTGACAGAAGGTCCATTTGCTGACTTTAATGGTACGGTTGAAGAAGTGGATTATGAAAAAGGCCGCTTAAAAGTGTCTGTATCTATCTTCGGTCGTGCAACACCAGTTGAGCTTGAATTTGGTCAAGTGGAAAAAACACGTTAATTTCCCTTTTCCAAAATAAGAAATTTAATGACCGCACTTAAACAATAAAGTGCGGTTGTTTTTCGAGTAGTTTTTCTACTTGAAATTTCGAGGCTGATTAATTAAAATACAGCCTTTCATTAACAGGGGAGCCGATTTCGGCGTTATCACCCATTTAGAGGAAACTAAAAAATGGCAAAAAAAGTCCAAGCATACGTTAAGTTGCAAGTTGCAGCTGGTATGGCAAACCCATCACCACCAGTTGGTCCTGCATTAGGTCAACAAGGTGTGAACATCATGGAATTCTGTAAAGCATTCAACGCTCGTACTGAGAGCATTGAAAAAGGTTTACCAATTCCAGTTGTTATCACTGTATATGCAGACCGTTCATTCACTTTCATTACTAAAACTCCACCAGCAGCAGTATTATTGAAAAAAGCTGCAGGTATCAAATCTGGTTCTGGTAAACCGAACAAAGATAAAGTGGGTAAAGTAACTTTAGATCAAGTTCGTCAAATCGCTGAAACTAAAGCAGCAGATATGACTGGCGCGACTATCGAAACTAAAATGAAATCAATTGCTGGTACTGCTCGCTCAATGGGCTTAGTGGTGGAGGAATAATACGATGGCTAAATTGACTAAAAAAATGAAAGCAATCAAAGCTGGCGTAGATTCTACTAAAGCATATGAAATCAACGAAGCAATCGCGTTATTAAAACAATTCGCAACAGCTAAATTCGTTGAAAGTGTTGACGTTGCAGTAAACTTAGGTATCGATCCTCGTAAATCAGACCAAAACGTTCGTGGTGCAACTGTATTACCACACGGTACAGGTCGTGAAGTACGCGTAGCTGTGTTCACCCAAGGTGCTAACGCAGATGCAGCTAAAGAAGCTGGCGCTGATTTAGTAGGTATGGAAGATTTAGCAGAGCAAATCAAAAAAGGCGAAATGAACTTTGACGTTGTTATCGCTTCTCCTGATGCAATGCGTGTTGTTGGTCAATTAGGTCAAGTATTAGGCCCACGTGGTTTAATGCCAAACCCTAAAGTTGGTACCGTAACACCAAACGTTGCTGAAGCAGTTAAAAATGCTAAATCTGGTCAGATCCGTTATCGTAACGATAAAAACGGTATCATCCACACAACAATTGGTAAAGCAAACTTCTCTGAAGTTCAATTAAAAGAAAACCTTCAAGCATTATTGGCTGCTTTAAACAAAGCAAAACCAACTACTGCAAAAGGTATCTTTATCAAGAAAGTAAGCATCTCTACAACTATGGGTGCTGGTGTGGCTGTTGATCAAGCTTCACTATAATTAAGCGTTAAAACTTAATTCAAATTAACCGCACTTTGGGTAACTAAAGTGCGGTTATTTTTTACATGCTTTTCAATAAGTGAAATGTTGAGAATATAAAAAGAGCGCTCAAATTTCATTATATTTTGAATTTGACCGCTCTTTCTTATGAGAGATTACTTCGCTAAAGCGAAAATGGCTTCAATAGCTTCTTTGGTATACGTTTTTTCCACTTTCGCTCTGATTGCAGTTTGAGCCGCATTTTCAATAATTTCAGCTAAGGTTTCATCATCAATACCAAGTTGTTCAAGACTTGTTGGTGTACCGATTTTATCAAACCAAGCTTTTAAGGCTTGAATACCCTCTTCAGCCTTATCTAAGCCAAATATTTCTTTAGCAAAGCGTTTGAATTGAGCAGGTCTTTGAGATTGATACCATTGCATCCACGCAGGCATAATTACAGAGAGCCCTGCGCCATGTGGCACATCTGAAATCGCACTCATGGAATGCTCAATCATATGATTTGGGAAACCGTAGGGTGAGATTCCTAAATGGGTTAAACCGTTCAACGCAAGTGTCGCAGCCCAGGCAAACTCACCACGCGCATTGAGATCTTGTGGATCACTGAGCAAGATTTCAGTCGTACGAATCACGGTTTTAATATTGCTTTCTACTAAGAAATCAATAATTTCAGGGCGATATTCTGCCGTGAAATAGGCTTCAATAGAATGAGCGATGATATCTGCAGCAGAATACACTAAATAATCACGACTAACGCTCGCTTGTAATTTCGGATTAATGACTGATACTTTCGGAAATAAATAATTGCTGTGAATTGAATATTTTTGCTGCGTTTCTTCGTTAGTAATGACTGAGCCCCAGTTCATTTCACTGCCTGTTGCTGCAAGGGTGATCACATCGAAAATCATCAATGCTTTTTGAACTGGTGTGCCTTTAAAGAAGTCCCAAGTATCGCCGTCATAGCATGCACCAGCTGCGATCGCTTTCGCACTATCAAGGCAAGAGCCACCACCGATACTCAACACGCTGTCAGCTCCAAAGTCTTTCGCCATTGTAACAGCTTCACGAACTTTGCTGATTGTCGGGTTGCTTTTTACGCCACCACATTCAATGTATTCAATTCCATGCTCACGCAAGCTTTTTGCCACATCTTCAAATAAACCGGATTGTTTGACACGCTCACTGCCATAGATAATTAAGGCCTTTTTTGCACCGTATTCGTGCATATAATTACCCATCTCCTTTTCTTTATCGAGGCCAAATTCAATGCGAGTAGGGTTTTGAAAACTAAATGGATACATATTTATCTCCTTATTATCTGTTAAGTGCGGTCAGTTTTTGCGTTGTTTTTATTCCACAAAATAGTGCGGAATGAAGTGGCTATCATTGCCGGTAACTGGGGTAAAATCTTCTCTCAATCCAATGCCACAAGCCACATCACCCACTACCCAAGAACCAATCATAGGGTACATGCCATCAAAATTTGGCAGTTCAAATTTTTGTTGATAGATGTAACCTGCTTGATCGTAAAAGGCAGAATGTTCACTGCCTTTGGCGGCAAATTCTAGACCATTACGTTTTTCATAGTAAGAAACATTGGCGCCCTCACGGCCTAAGTTGATTATTCAGATCGAGGAATTGCTGACTGTCTTTATCGTAGCCTACATCTTCAATGGCAAGCTGATGAATATGCCAACCCGCGTTGTAAGCCACATCAGCTAGGTAATCGATATTGCCCCAATCTTCACGGCCCGCTTCTTGCATGGCACTAAAATGGAAATCGTTTAGTCCTGTTTGCTGTTGAATAAACTGAAAGCGATTAAGCAATTCTTCGTGAATCCAATTGAATTGATCACGATGTGCTAAGCCTTCAATTTGTTCTAACCATTGCCATTGCACCACAGCAGCTTCAAGCAGGGAAGTAGGGGTGTCGGCATTATATTCAAACATTTTGAGGTTTTCACCGTCATAACCAAAATCAAAACGGCCATATAGGTGCGGTACGTTTTTAGCCCATGTTTGTTCAATCAGATTTTTTTGCAAATCGGTAAAGCGATAATGGGCATAATCACCTTGTTTCACTTCATCGGCAACAAAGTCCATACACATCGCGTGCAATTCGTTGGTGGCGTCTTCAATACGATCGATTTCCGCTAGGGTAAATTCATACGCCACATTATCCGACCAATAATGCGAACCATCAGAGGAAGGCAGATTATAGTAATCAAAGCCCACATCTAATAATTGTTGCACCATATTAGGGCGAGTAGGAAAGCCTGTGATTCGTTTCATATTTAACCGCCTGAGCTACGGTTACTGCTTGAATTTGAGCTTTTAAAGCCGCCACGTGAAACTGGTTTGCTGTAAGTGCTGCCTGCATTGCCTTTAACTAATACAGGCTTACCGACAGAACGATTAGTTTGCGGTTGGATAACTTGCCCCGTTGGTGTTGAAACGGCACGGTTACTTGGATTGTAACTAGGTCCTAAAAATGAGCCCATCGTACGCGCGATCATATAGCCCATTGCTGCACCTGCAATCGCACTACCCATACTGCCGTGTCCTTCTCCTGTTGCTGAGCTAGTGTGGCTTGCTCCCTCTGTGCTGCTTGAATTGCCAGAATGAGTTGCACCATCAGGATTTAAGGTTTGTTTAACGGTCTGATTGTCTTCTGACCATTCACTATTATTGCTTGGACGTGTATTTAAATTGCCCGAGAGAGAGGAACCAGATCCAGCATGTGCAGTTGTGCCGCTGTTATTTTCATTAGATTGGTCAGCTTCGCACAATTCAATTTTTTGCCAATCGGCTAAACAATCCTCAAGGCTATTATAAACATCTCGTTGAACTTGCTCTTCTGAGCAACCGCCCAATAAAGCCACAATGGAAAGGCTGACGAGAATTTGATTTTTCTTTTTCATCATAGGGTTAAAGTGTTAATAATTCAGTTAAATGATTGATTTCTAATGTAGGCAAAACACTTGCTTCAGTAAATGAATTGA
>JAGZXE010000070.1:0-6965 GCA_018378615.1 Parahaemophilus parainfluenzae | reverse complement strand
AATAAGTGATACATTTATCGTTGCATGACTTTTTGTCATTTAAGAGACAGGGACAGGCGTGAGTTTGTCTGAAATTTCATCAACCAGAGGGAAACATTTATGTTAATTGGTGTACCTAGAGAACTGCTTGAGAGCGAAAATCGTGTGGCGGCAACGCCAAAAACGGTTCAGCAGATCTTAAAACTGGGCTTTGACGTCATCGTAGAACACGATGCGGGATTCAAAGCAAGTTTTGAAGACCAAGCATTTATCGACGCCGGCGCAAAAATTGGCTCAAGTTCAGAAGTGTGGCATTCGGATGTGATTTTTAAAGTGAATCCACCAACGGATGCAGAAATTGATCAAATGAAGGAAGGTGCAACACTTGTGAGCTTCATTTGGCGCGCACAAAATCCGGATTTAATGAAAAAACTCACGTCGAAAAAAATTAATGTATTAGCGATGGATTCTGTGCCACGTATTTCCCGTGCGCAAGCGCTTGACGCATTAAGCTCTATGGCGAATATTTCTGGTTATCGTGCGGTGATTGAAGCAGCTCATGAGTTTGGTAGTTTCTTCACTGGACAAATTACTGCAGCAGGTAAAGTGCCACCGGCAAAAGTGTTAGTCATTGGTGCAGGTGTAGCAGGTCTTGCCGCGATTGGTGCGGCTAATAGCCTTGGTGCGATTGTACGAGCTTTTGACTCTCGTCCTGAAGTAAAAGAACAAGTACAAAGTATGGGCGCGTCTTTCTTAGAAATTGATTTCAAAGAAGAAGGCGGTAGTGGCGACGGTTACGCGAAAGTAATGTCAGAAGAATTTAACCGTCGTGCGATGGAGCTTTATGCGGAACAAGCCAAAGAAGTGGATATCATTATTACCACCGCGGCGATTCCAGGTAAACCAGCCCCTCGTTTGATCACAAAAGAAATGGTTGATTCCATGAAACCAGGTTCTGTGGTGGTGGATTTGGCGGCTGCAACAGGCGGTAACTGTGCTTACACTGAAGCAGGTAAAGTCGTCACCACTGAAAACCAAGTGAAAATCATTGGTTATACCGATTTCCCAAGTCGTTTACCAACACAATCTTCCCAACTTTACGGTACAAACTTAGTTAATTTATTAAAACTACTTTGTAAAGAAAAAGACGGCAAGATCAATATCGATTTTGAAGATGTGGTATTACGCGGTGTGACCGTAGTACGTGATGGGGAAGAAATTCCACCAGCACAAATCCAAGTGTCAGTACAGCCAAAACAAGAAGCGAAAGCGGCACAAAGTGCGGTTAAAAAAGAGGAAGAAAAACCAGCGGATCCTCGCATCAAATACGGTGTGATGGCGGGTGTGGGGGTGTTATTCCTTTGGCTTGCGTCTGTGGCGCCAGCGGCATTCCTTTCTCACTTCACCGTATTCGTATTGGCTTGTGTAGTCGGTTACTACGTGGTTTGGAACGTCAGCCACGCTTTACATACACCACTTATGGCGGTAACCAATGCGATTTCAGGTATCATCATTGTGGGTGCATTACTGCAAATTAGACAGCCAACAGGTAACTTCTTTATTGATGCATTAGCCTTTGTGGCAATCTTGGTGGCAAGCATCAACATCTTTGGTGGTTTCCGTGTAACTCAACGTATGTTGGCGATGTTTAGAAAAGGTTAAGGAGAAGACGATGTCTGAAGGTTTAGTACAAGCAGCCTATATTATCGCTGCATTACTTTTCATTATGAGCTTAGCCGGTCTTTCTAAACATGAAACGGCAAAAGCCGGTTGTTGGTATGGTATTGTCGGTATGACAATTGCCCTTGTTGCAACCATTTTCGGCCCGCAATCTGGAGGCACATTATGGATCATCATTGCGATGATCATCGGTGGCGTGATTGGTGTTCAACGTGCATTAAAAGTTGAAATGACTGAAATGCCTGAACTCGTTGCGATCCTTCACAGCTTTGTAGGTTTAGCTGCAGTGCTCGTAGGCTTTAACAGTTACGGTTTAACACACGAAACTGATCCTGTGTTAATGAATATCCATAATGTTGAAGTATTCTTAGGGATCTTCATCGGTGCGGTCACATTCACAGGTTCTATCGTCGCATTCGGTAAATTAAGCGGCAAAATCAATTCAAAAGCGTTAATGTTGCCACATCGCCATAAATTAAATTTAGCGGCATTAGTGGTTTCAGCTTTATTGATGGTCGCTTTCTTAAACAACCCAGATAATATCTTCCCAGTGTTACTCATGACCGCGATTGCACTTGCATTCGGCTGGCACTTAGTGGCATCTATCGGTGGTGCGGATATGCCGGTTGTGGTTTCAATGCTTAACTCTTATTCTGGTTGGGCAGCAGCTGCAGCGGGTTTCATGTTAAGCAATGACTTGCTTATCGTTACCGGTGCATTAGTGGGTTCTTCTGGTGCGATTCTTTCTTACATTATGTGTAAAGCGATGAACCGCTCATTCATTAGCGTTATCGCAGGTGGTTTTGGTAATGATGTTCAAGTATCTTCTGATGAAGAACAAGGTGAACACCGTGAAACAACCGCAGAAGAAGTGGCTGAATTACTCAAAAATGCAAGCTCTGTGATCATCACTCCAGGATATGGTATGGCGGTAGCACAAGCGCAATATCCAGTGGCTGAAATTACGGCGAAATTGCGTGAGCGTGGCATTAACGTGCGTTTCGGTATTCACCCTGTTGCAGGTCGTTTACCGGGTCATATGAACGTACTTTTAGCGGAAGCGAAAGTGCCTTATGACATCGTACTTGAAATGGATGAGATCAATGATGATTTTGCAGATACCGATGTGGTATTGGTTATCGGTGCAAACGACACGGTAAACCCAGCGGCAATGGAAGATCCAAACAGCCCAATCGCCGGTATGCCAGTGTTAGAAGTATGGAAAGCACAAAACGTTATCGTATTCAAACGCTCTATGGCGGTAGGTTACGCAGGCGTTCAAAACCCATTATTCTTCAAAGAAAACACTCAAATGCTCTTTGGTGATGCAAAAGAACGTGTTGATGACATTCTTACAGCATTAAATAAATAAGCAAAAAATTGAAGTAAAACTGACCGCACTTTGAGAGATTAAAGTGCGGTTTTTTTGTATGTTTTTTAGTGCGTATATGATTAAATAACCGAACTTTAAGAAGTAATACACTAACTTTCTAAAATCAAAATAGGTGAGGGAGCTATAAAATGAGATTTACATTACTACTATCATTATCTCTAACTTTGTTTGGTTGTTCTTTTGGCGGGTTTAAACCTCCACCACCACATGATCATTGGCAGCTACATAATGAGAAAGCATTATTTCCTAACTCGGATCCTGATGTTTTAACTAAATATCTTGCTAGAAGAAAAAAAGATATGAAAGATTGCGGTATGGATTTTGTCAGTGGCGAAAGTGATAATCCGAAAGTAAATCTTTGTTTAGAAAGTAAGGGATGGTATCTAGAAGGCGGCCCTATCTGCGAAGAAAGAACAATGTGGGATAGTCCAATATGTACCCAATGGCGAAAAAAACACAGCAAGCCTGATGCTAAGCCTTGGGGGTAGGTATTAGATATTACAACTTTCGTTTATTTCTCGATTTTTCTTTTCATAAAATATTAAAGTGCGGTTTTCTTTATGTTTCTTTAATGTTTATATGATTAAGTAATCGAGTTCCAAGCAGTTATACACTAACTTCCCCAAAATCAAAATAGGCGAGGAAACGATAAAATGAGATTTACATTACTACTATTATTATCTCTAACTTTATTTGGTTGTTCTTTTGGAGGATTTCAGCCTCCGCCACCACATGATCATTGGCGGTTGCATAATGCAGATGCTTTATTCCCTGAATCAGATCCTGATGTTTTAACTAAATATCTTGCTAGAAGAAAAAAAGATATGTCGGATTGTGGTATGGATTTTGTTACCGGGGAAAGTGTTAATCCAGAAGTAAATCTTTGTTTAGAGAAAAAAGGTTGGTATCTAGAAGGCGGTCCAGTTTGTGAAGAAAGGCTAATGTGGGATAGTCCAATATGTACCCAATGGCGAAAAAAACACAGTAAACCTGATGCTAAGCCTTGGGGGTAAGTATTAGGTAGTACAATTTTCGTTTATTTCTCGATTTTTCTTTCCATTAAATATAAAAGTGCGGTCAATTTTGACCGCACTTTTTTACATTAACGTTGAATCAAATAGCGTAATTTGGTGCCATCTTGTTCTACACTTAATAGTGTGTAACCGTGGTTTTTAGTATCAACAGGAATGTTGTTGATAGATTGAGCACAGTCACTTAAGAGCTCTAAAATTTCGCCTTTTTGTAATTGTGGCATGGTTTCGAGCATCACGATTGCCGGATACGGGCAAGGTTCACCTAACGTATCTAACGTGTAATCTGGGGTGATGTCTTTTGGATCTTTATCTAATTTTTGAACAACGGTAAATGCCATAATAATGTCCTCTTTTTTTGAATGAATTCGTTAATATTTAATTAGCAACCACAAGCTTGTGGATTCGCTGACGCAATTTTTGCTTTGGCTTTTTTCAAGAAGTGGCGTTCCCACCAAACAACAGCGATTAAGCAGAGAATAAGCAAGCCGTAATTCACTAATAAACCGCCAACTGGGCCAAAGGATTTCAATAAGTTAAGTTTTTCGTAATCTAACGCAAGTACAGGGGCAAGATAGTCCCATGCGTAGGCTAAATAGGTTGAGCCAACAACGTTACCCACACCTACCCACATAAAGTGAACTTGGCCTTCCATTGAGCGATACATCCAACCGGTTTCACATCCGCCGGCTAACACAATACCGAAGCCAAATAATAAACCACCGATAATTGCATTTGGACCCGCCCACATGATTTTGGCAGGGACGCCTAATTGAATGTAGCTGAATACGCCAAGCGTACCCACGATAATACCGAAGATGATGGCTTTTGCCATATAAGCACGGCCAGTTACCCATAAATCACGGAAAGCGGAAGTAAAGCAGATTTGAGCACGTTCAATTAATAAGCCAAATGCTAAACCACAAAGCATCGCAAAACCGAGTTTAACGGAGTTTGTCATCACATAAAGTGAAGCAATTAGATAAGCAAAAAAGACCACCATACCAATCCAAAAACGACGATTCGCTTGTTTTGGATCGGTTTCTTGTAATTTTGCCGCGCCTTTTTTCAATTCTAATTTCACGCGGAACATCGGAAGTAAGGTGACTTTTACCCCAGCATAAGTACCTACGGCAGTGGCAATAGTAAAGAACCAAGCGTGAACAGAAAATTGAGGAATACCTGTGAAGAGAGAGGCAAGGTTACAGCCCATTGCTAAACGTGCACCGAAACCGGCTAATGCACCACCAATGAGGGCTTGAACAATACGACGTTTGTGTGGTTGATTACGCCATTTTACGTTGTTTGCCCAAAGTGCGGCAGAAATACACCCTGCGAACATACCTAAAATCATCACGCCATCAATACGGGTGAAGATCGTACCTTGCATGCCGATAATTTTATAGTAGCTCCAGTCGGACACATCGACACCTAGCGCTTGCAAAGCATGTCCACCCCAACGGGTAAATTCCCCTGTAACCGCCCAATAAGTGCCGGTTACCCCAAAGTAATAAGCTGAAATGAGCCCAGCAGCAATGACTGCCGCGACAGGATTCCAGTATTTAATCAAATAATTTTGTTTAAATTGTTGCAAAATCTCTTTCATGAGAGAGTTAATCCTTAAACTGATGAAATGATAATTTGCAAGTGTGGTATAAAATGAAGAGATTCTTGAAGTGTCTGCCATTTTCCTATACACAAAACTTGCGATATAAGACAAATGAATTGTCGAACAAGATAATAGCATTTGTTTTTTGGTAATGCACGAGGGGATGGATAATTATTTGTGGGTAATTTTGACTTTTAAGATGAGAGAATAAAGCCAATCTATAGCACTTATTTTTTCTTCAATATCAATTTTTCAATTAAAAAAACGAAGACTAGGGTAATAAGCATCGTAAGTCCACCAGCTAGAGTAGCTAATAAACAAATTACCCAAGCAGATTTGTCCATATTAAGGAAAGCAAAGAAATAGAAACCAAATAGTAGGGAAAATGCACACCATAATCCCCAACTTAATTTGGAATATTTATTGAATAGAAATTCAAATAGCCCTTCAAAAAATAAACGGAAAAAACATTCAAAGATAATATTACCCATACGTTGTTTCAATACTAAGTCATAATAATGATTTGTTTAGACAAACTTTCAGCCTGACTAAATGTTAAGAGAAAACTTAAACGGGTAATTTCATTTCTCGGACACGCATAGTTAATCCATCGATTAACAATAAGCGTCCACATAAATTTGAACCGATTTTTAACCGCACTTTGATAGCTTCTAAGGCTTGAATAGAGCCAACAACTCCCACAATTGGCGCTAGTACGCCCGCCTCTACACAACTTAAAACGTTTTGTCCAAAGAGTTGGCTAAGTTGGCGATAGGTTGGAGTATTGGGTTCGTAAGTAAAGACGGATACTTGCCCTTCTAAACGAATCGCCGCACCTGAAATTAGCGGGATCTTTGCTTTCTCACAACCACGATCGAGCGCATTACGAATATCCACGTTATCGGTACAATCGAGTACCACATCAAAGTGCGGTATGATTTCCGCGAGTTTTTCTTCGGAAAGTTGCGCATTGATGGTTTCAATTTCTACGTGAGGATTAATCTGTTGTAACGCGATTTTTGCCGATTCCACTTTAGGCATATTTAATCGGCTATCGGTATGCAACACCTGACGTTGCAAATTGGAAAGCGATACGGTATCAAAATCCAACAAGGTTAAATGACCCACGCCAGCGGCGGCAAGATATTGACTTGCCGCACAGCCTAAACCACCCAGACCGACAATTAACATTCGGCTGTCTTTCAGCTTTTCTTGTCCGTCAAAATCAACCGCTTTTAAGATGATTTGGCGGTTATAACGTAGTTCTTCTTCG